>JAUNST010000018.1 GCA_030539095.1 bacterium | reverse complement strand
TGAGTCTTTTGGAGCTAGCTGGGGAAATTAAGCAAAATCGTGCTCAAAAGTGGCAAATTTGTGTTAATAATTAAGTTATAAATTAATAAAGTGAATAAAAAACTTCTGTTATAATAGCAATCTATGAAATTGGTTATTGTCGAGTCACCAACTAAAGCACGTAAATTAAGTGGATTTTTGGGTTCTGATTTTAAAGTGGAATCGAGTGTTGGTCATATTGTCGACTTACCAAAATCTGGCATTAATGTGGATTTGGAACATGGTTTTGAACCGAAATATGAAATTATGCCAGATAAAAAGAAAGTGGTGGCCAATTTGCGAGCTTTGGCGGCTAAGGCGGATTTGGTTTATTTAGCTTCAGATCCTGATCGGGAAGGGGAGGCGATTGCTTGGCATTTGCAAAATGTTTTGAATAACAATTTGGAAACTAAAGGCAGGCCAACCAAACGCAATAGTTTGAGCGATAAATTTGTGCGAGCTACTTTTCATGAAATTACAAAAGAAGCGGTTTTGGACGCTATTGCTCATCCTGGCGAGGTAAAAATTAGCTTGGTCAACGCTCAACAGGCGCGCCGAGTTTTAGACCGAATTGTCGGTTATCAAGTATCACCGATTCTGTGGCGTAAGGTGCGTCGTGGTTTGTCTGCTGGCCGAGTACAATCGGTAGCCCTACGTTTAATAGTTGAAAGAGAAAAAGAAATTATTGCTTTTGTCCCAGAGGAATTTTGGGAAGTAGGTGTCTTGCTTGATCAAAGTCAAACTCAAACTGCCACAATTGGTAAAAAAGTTGATAGTTGGTTAGCTGAGGGTGTTAGCAAAAGCGAAATTTTGAAAAAAATGATTGGCGATGATACTTTCGCGGGTAATTTATATGCCGATTTGTTAAAAGTAAATGGTAAAAAATATGCGCCCAAGACTAAAGTTGACGTTGAACCGGTTTTAGCTGATTTACAAAAAGCGGCTTATCTTATTACTAAAGTAGAGAAGAAGGAAAGAAAAACTTCTAGTTATCCACCTTTTACTACTTCTACTTTGCAACAAGCTGCTGCTACGCGTTTGGGCATGACTAGTAAACAAACCATGACTATTGCGCAACAACTTTATGAAGAAGGTTTAATTACTTATCATCGTACAGACTCTTTTAATTTGGCGGCTAAAGCAATTACTATGGCGCGAGATTATATTGCTGCAACTTATGGTGATCGTTATTTGCCGAGTAAACCGCGCGTTTTTGCTAAGAAAAGCAAAAACGCGCAGGAAGCGCACGAAGCGATCCGCGTGACGGATATTAAAACGACAGAAATTCATCCTGGCAGTTTCGCTAAATTTACTAGCAGTCACGCTAAACTTTATGATTTAATTTGGCGGCGCTTTGTGGCTTGTCAGATGAGCGAAGCAATTTTTGATCAAACTAGTGTGACGATCGAAGCTCGGCAAAAAGAACAAATCTATGAGTTGAAGGCTACTGGCAGTACTAAGAAATTTCCCGGCTGGACGCGTTTGTTTCCAAGTGGTGAAGATCGTATTTTGCCAGATTTAGTGGAAAATCAACCTTTATTTTTTGCTCATGATTTGGCTGAACAAAAATTTACGCAGCCGCCGCCACGCTATAACGATGCTTCCATTATTAAAAAAATGGAAGAGCTAGGTATTGGTCGTCCGTCTACTTATGCCTCAATTATCTCAGTAATTATCGACCGCGGTTACGTGGAAAGGCAACAAAAAAGATTTTTTGCCACGCCAGTTGGAATTACGGTTTCCGATTTTTTGTGGAAAAACTTGAGCCAATTTGTGGAATATGATTTTACGGCTCAAATGGAAGAGGAATTAGACGAAATCGCTCGCGGAGAAAAGGAGTGGACGCAAGTTTTGCAAGAATTTTATACGCCTTTTTCCAAAAAAGTAGAGGAAGTTACGACAACTGCTGAGAGAGCTAAAGTGCCGGTGGAGGAAACCGATCAACCTTGCCCGTTGTGTCATGACACCGAAGGTGGCATGATCGTGATTCGCACTGGACGTTACGGTAAATTTAAGAGTTGTTCTCGTTTTCCGGATTGTAAATTTACACAAAATATGCAAGAAGTGGTGGAAGGCGTTGTTTGCCCACTTTGTCAGAAGGGGAGTGTGGTTTTAAAGCCGAGCCGTTGGGGAAAAAATTTCTATGGTTGTGGTAATTATCCGGAATGCAAATGGGCAAGTTGGACTAAACCAGAGCCTGGTCAGAAAATTACTCAGGAAGAATGGGAACAAATGCAAGCTGAGCGAGAGAAGCGCAAGCAAGCTCGAGCAGAAAAAATGTCGGTGAAAAAGGCTGCTCGCACAAAGGCTAGAAGTAAAAAATCGTCAACAACAAAAGCTGCTAAGAAGAAAACGACGACGAAAAAGAAAACTGCGGTTAAGAAAAAATCATGAGCAAAATTCTCACTTACTCTCAAATGAAAAAAGCGGTTCGCGCTTACCATGATTTAGGTAAAAAAATTGTTTTAACTCAAGGTACCTACGATTTACTTCATGTTGGTCACGGGCGATATTTAGAAGAAGCTAAGAAAAAAGGTGACGTTTTAATTGTGGGTGTTGATAGTGATGCTAAAGTGAAAAAACGCAAAGGTCCGCAACGGCCAATTGTGCCAGAAGATGAACGCATGGAAATGGTGAGTTATCTTTCTAGCGTGGATCATGTGGTTTTGAAACCGCTTAAAACGGAAAAATGGTCGCTGATTAAGCTGGTTCGCCCAGATGTATTAGTAGCGACTAAGGCAACTTACGATAAAAAAGAACTTGCTCAATTGAAAAATTTTTGCGGTGAAGTGAAAGTTCTGGAACCAAAAGCGACCACTTCTACGAGCGCTAAAATTCGTTTGGTACAGTTGGGTATGGCAGAGGAATTTAGCAATAAACTGAAAAAAAAGTTACTTAAACAAATTCAAGACATGATTGAAGAAATGAAAGTAAATTAAGTGCGACAAATTTTTCTGGCGTATATGCCAGTTTACCACCGTGGGTGGGTAAATTTTTTTGCTAAATATCCGCAAGTTCAAGAAATTGTTTTATTAGATACTGCGGATTTGCAAGAATTTGCTCCGACGCACAAAGATCTTCATGGTTTATCTATTCAAGAAATTAAGCAAATTCTTGCTAGTTTAAAACGTTTTTCAAAAATTCAAGTGATGAGTAAAAAGCTTTTGCAGCAATTGCAAATTGATAAACAAATTCGGTTTGTAATTCCAAAAGACGAAGTGGTACGCTCTTATGTTGAGCGTTATTTGCCAGCGCAAAAAAATGTGATCGAAAGTGATATTTTTTTGCGCTGGACCAAAGAAAGTTCTCTTGCAATTTCTAAAGTAAAAGCGCAAAAAAATTTATCTTTTGCGCAAGTTGCTAAAGATTTGCAACTTGCGCAAACTGAAGGAGAAAAAAGTAGTGACTGGTGGCGAAGAGTTGGTTGCGTTTTATGTTTGGCTAATGGTGAAAAAATAATTACGCATAATACACATTTACCGGAATCGCAAACACCTTATATCAAAGGTGATGTGCGTGCGCAATTCCATAAAGGTGATCATTTTGAATTGACAACAGCGATTCATGCGGAAGCCAAAGCGATCGCTTTGGCAGCAAAAGATGGTTGTTCTACCGATGGAGCAACAATAATCGTGACGGATTTTCCGTGCCCAGTTTGCGCCAAATTAATCGCACAAGCGGGAATTAAAAAAGTTTACTTTCAAAAAGGTTATGTTATGTTGGATGGGGAAGAAATTTTATGTGCTTTCGACGTGGAGATCGTGCATTTAACTTAAATGCTTTTGAGTTAACGGAGAAAAAGATGCAGGTTAGTCCCGCTTCGCGGGACAATTAGTTACTAAAGCTTTAAATTGTCTGTTGCCTTTATAGTGTTTAATTTCTTTTTCTCACAGCATTGCTTGAGATCGTGTTGGATAAATGTTGTAATAGATTATTTCCCAAGGACCAAGGTTTTTTTGTGGATTTTACATCTCCAGAATTATGAAGTAATAGCCGCTGCTTTAAATCTTGAGTGTGTCCAATATAATGGCGCCCATTTTGATTTCGCAAAATATAGGTGTAGAACATGGCGGAGGCACTGGGATTTGAACCCAGGAACCGGAGAACCGGTACAGGTTAGCAACCTGTTGCAATTGGCCACTATGCGATGCCTCCAATTACTTTTTTTTTTAAATATCTTTTCAAGTAATCTTTTTGGCACCGGTACAGGTTAGTCCCGCCTCGCGGGACAATTGGCCACTATGCGATGCCTCCAAGCCTAGTTATTATAACAGAGTAACTTTGATTTTTTTATTTTAGTTTTTCGCGACTTTTGCCAATAGCGAAATGTACACGTTCGTAATCGTCTGCCTCTAGATCTGGCACGATAAACTGCCAATGCAAATGATCAACGGTACCACCGGAATAGTTAGTGTCACCGAAACGCAAGCAAACAGCCCCGCCCGCTACTTTGAGTTCTCGACATAGCCATTGCACTAACGGGATAATTTCGCTGCTAGCTTCTGGCGTGATTTCGTCAATCGAAGTCCAGTATTGATTAGCAATAATTAAATAATGATATTTAGTGTGCGCGTATGGCCAACGATTAGTGGTGATGTACCAATATTTAGTTTTTTTAATTATTTTTTGATGTCCGTCTTTTTCAATTTGATCTGGTATAAATGGGGAAGTGCCATTTTTTAAATATTCGACCATTTTCTCTTTTTGATCAGTATGACGAGCATTATCTAAATCGAGATGAATAGGCATATGAAAGCTTTCTAGATAGCAGCGGGAATTTTTTTGATAGCTGGATGAGGATTGTAATCAACTAACTCAAAATTCTCTTTGCGGAAGGAGAAAATGTCGTTTGGCGGATCGACTAGTTTCATAGTTGGTAATGGCCGCGGTTCGCGCGTCAGCATTTCCTCTACGCTATCCAGTTGATCTAAATAAATATGCGCGTCGGAAATAGTGTGCACATATTCGTATGGTTCCAAACCGGTGACGTGGGCAACGGCGAGTAGAAGAGCAGAATATTGAATTAAATTTGACGGGACGCCCACTGGTAAGTCTCCAGATCTTTGGAACATGTGTAAAAAAAGTTTATTTTCAACCACGCGAAAATGCATCCAGCCATGACATGGACAAACGACAACTTTCTGTTGCCGGCCATCGACGCGATAAATATATTGCGGAATCCAGGGAGTAACGAAATGAGTTCGTAGCTGCGGTTGCTCTTTAATTTGTTTAATCAAATATTTAAATTGGTTGAAACTTTCGCCTTCGCTGGTGGGAAAATCGTGAAAGGCGGCTCCGTATGAGCCAGGGCCTAAATCGCCGGTATCCAAGCCGCGTTTAGCGCATTTTTCCGGAGTTACCCAAGCTTTCCACCATTTGCAACCGTAAGTTTCTAATTCTTCTTGCGTGCGCGCGCCGTTAATAAAGGCAAAAATTTCGCCAATAGGCGCGCGCCAAAATTTGCTTAAATCGCGTTCCGTAATGACGGGAAAACCTTCGCTAAGGCGAAAACGCATTGGTGGAGCACCCATAATCATTTTCGCGTCGACGCCTTGTTGCGAGGGGACAGTGACACCCTCATCAAGAACTTTTTTTAATAAATCACGATATTGAGTATTAATAGCATTCATAGATTGGTGATCTTAATTTTCAGTTTTACGTTGGCAATTATAGCAGAGAATTTGCAGATTGTCGGTAAAGAATAAGTTATAATAGGGGAGATGAATAAAGATTGGCAACAAAAAAAACTCCAGAAAATTGCTCAAAAACTCAAAGCGAAACTTTGGCAAAAACTAGATTCTGCGGTGCGTGAACGGCAAAAAGCCGTTTTGTTAGATTTAGACGAAAATTATACTAACAATAAAATTAACTTTGATGAATACAAACAAAATTACTTCGCAGTTTTTTTAAATTTAGCTGATTATAATTGGTGGGAACACTTTTTTTATTGGGAAGTGGGTAATTTTCTCACTGATGCTGAAAAGTTTACTTTGCTGACTCGCGTTGCGCCTGAACAATAATTAACTCTTGTTGATGAAAAACTTTAAGTGTTTTTCCTTGACGATCATGCAAACTAGTGGAAAAGCCTCTTTTGTTGAGAAAACTTAAAAGTTGACTGAGATTCTGATTTTTGGTGGGGTGGAATTCGAAAATTAGATTTTGAATTTTTTCTAATTGATCGCGAATGCTCATGATGACGCTTGTTTCTGCTCCTTCGATATCTAATTTGAGCAAGTCGATACGCGGCAAAGCGGCTAAATATTGGTCGAGGCGAGTTGTTTCCACAGTGATAGGAGATTGAATTTTTTGTTGACCGTTCCAAGCATTTTCGATAAAAGAGCTGGTGCTCAGCCATTGCCAATCTGTTTTGTCGGCGAAAAAATTAGCTTGGCCGTTGTGCTGACTGAGTGCTTTTTGGTAAAGAGTAATTTCTTCAAGGTGATTTTGCTGCACATTTTTTTCTAAAAGAGTAAAAGTGGTAGGATTTGGTTCGAACGCCAAAATACGGGCTTGAGGATAAAGATGTTTAAAGTAGAGGCTGCTAAGACCAATATGGGCGCCACCATCAATAATAATAGGTTTGGCAGTATCGCTTTCAAAATAATAAATTTGATAGGTAAAAATTTCTCGTTTAAGATCGCTAAATTCTTCGTGATTAAGATAAGAAATTTGATAATTGAGATAATTTGTTTCTGGCACGATGCTTATTATACCTGATTAGGCTAAAAATGCGGATAAGAGAATGTTATAATATTTGGAATGACAGTGATTTTTAATGGTAAAGCATTGGCGGCAAGAAAAACAGCAGCTCTTAAAACTGAGCTTGAGCATTTTGTGGGCAAAATTAAAATTGTCACTTTGAGCGTGATTACGGACGAAATGAGCGAATTTTATTCGCAAAAAAAGAAAGCTTTAGCTGCGGAATTGGGAATTGATTATCAGATTGAGCACATTCACTTCGATGACAATGTCCAGATTTTGCGTCGGCGAATTCAAGAATTGAATGCGGACGAAACTGTTACTGGTATTATGTTGCAAAAACCACACCGACGAAATTATGGTGATTTTTTTGTTCAAGCAAAAAAATCACCCACCCAAACTTATGACGTTTGGTGGCATTCTTTAACGGAAGTTTTGCCTTTAGCGAAAGACGTGGACGGTTTGTCTGTGACTGCCGCCGCCAGATTGGCGGCGGGGGAAAGTGTGTCGGTGTTGCCGGCCACTGTGCGAGCCATTCTGGCGAGTGTGGAAAATTTTGATTTAACTGACAAAAATATTTTGGTTTTGGGCCGAAGCGATTTAGCTGGTTTGCCACTTACTAATTATTGGCGCCATTTAGGCTATCAGGTGACAAATTGGGGTAAAAAAGAATTACAAATGCAGTTAACCAAATCGGAAAAATTGAAAAATTTTCAAGTTATCGTTAGCGCTACTGGTGCAGCTAGTTTAATTACTGGTGACATGCTGGCAAAAGAAATGATTTTGCTTGACGTAGGTGAGCCGCGAGGAGATTTTGAATTTTCTAGTTGTTCACCGCAAGCTGCTTTTATTACTCCCGTTCCTGGAGGAATTGGTCCTTTGACGGTGATTTCATTATTGGAAAATGCGTTTACTCTTGCGCAGCTTGCGCTAGTTTAGCAGTAATTTTTAATTGATAACCATTGGTGAGAGAAAAAGGAAAACTGAGATTGTTATATCCAGGAAGACTGATTTCCGCTTGATAATTGCCGATTAATAATTCGTCGGTTTGATAAGGTGTAAATTCGGTTTGGCGAGAATGCGAAAGGGCTAAAAGTGCGCGATCTGGAATGGTTTGAATAGTGAGTTGAGTTTTTTGACTCTGTTCTTCTGAAGAGGGAACGAGTTCATAAGTGAGGCCGCTGCTTTGTTCAACGGTACTAGCTGTTTGCCAGTCAATAATAGTGGCTGTGCGCGGACTTAAACGAATTGAAGTGCTGTAAGTATAATTATCGGTGACAATTTTTAATTGGTAAAAACCAGCTTCAGCTGTCCAATCTTTAATTGGGGCAAGTCCAAGTTTTTGTTCGTCTAAGAAAATTTCTGCTTGGCTACCGCTAACGTTAACGTACAAATGCGCTAAACGCCGTTGTTGGTATAATTTTTGGCCAAAAATTATAGTGATAAGGCTAACTAGAATTGCCAAAATTAACCAAGGCCAAACGTTTTTTTTCATTGACTGATTATATCATGGCTGATATAATGAAAAAATGCCGGAAAATCAATCACCAGAGTTAGAACAAACAAAAATGACTTCGCCAATCGTCGAAGCGGCGCCTGTTGCTCAAGAACCGAAAGTTGCAGCAACTGTTCAAGATATTAAAGTGGATACTGTTAAAGCAGAAGAGACTTCGTCTACGGATGAGGAAAAAATTCCTTTGGAAGAGAAATTTTTTGCTCCGCCAACTCCAGCCCAAAATACCTTTGGGCGGCGAGTAACTCAAGAAGAAATTGTTCACCGAGAAAAAGTGGCTAATTTTTTTGAAAAATTTCTCTGGTTGGTGGCAGTTATAGTGGTGATGATTATTCTTTGGGCATCTTGGCCAAAAATTGAAGCTTTTTTAGATTTGCTGACAGAGCCTTCGGCGGCCGAGCAAATCTCAACTCCACAAGTAATGGAGACTACTTCACAAGTTGTACAACCAATTTTAAGTGGTTCTCTTTATCGCTCGACTGAAGATTTTGGTTATCTGCGAACGACGGCTTTTACGGAGATAAATTATTACATGGCTGGAAAATTTGCTAGCGGTAAATATGCGGATGCTGAGAGAATTATTGCGGTGGCACAACGTAATAATGGGGAAGTGATGAATTTTACTTTTGTTCGGACTGCCGTCGGCGAAATTTTCTTAGTTGGCGGTAAACCGAATCCTCAACAATGGCTAAAAACTTTGCAAAGTTTTTATTTGTTTGACGAAATTAATCAAGACGCTCAAACGATTAGACTTGTTGATGAAATTGAAACTGATCATCCGCAAACTTTGCCAGTTAGCAAAGCTATGGTTCTTTATAAACAAAATTTGCTGACCCAAGTGGGTCCATATCCTGGCGAAGCAGAAACGGCGAAATTGAATTCGAATTTAGATTTTCAGGAATATCATAATTTATCTCTGCTTCAGGCTCAAAATTATCCAGGAGTTAAGATTTACGATAAGGTTTACAATCGAGATGAGCTGCTTAATCAAGTTCGGACTAATTTAGTGCCGAACGAAGAAGCGGTTTTAGATACTTATATTAATTCTGGAACGAAATTTGTAGTTTTGGATAGCGTTGGTGTACCAGTGGTTTACGAATTAGTCTTTACTGATCGTTATCAAAATTATCAACAAGATGCTTTGACTAAGGAACTTTTTGCCTTAGATCTTTATCAAAAAGAATTGGCTAAATATGCGGCGAGCGATAATTATCTCGCTTATCGTAAACATGTTGAAGAAACTCAAGCTGTGCAATTGCCAGAGGATGGACCAGCAGCGCCAGTTGTGGGTCAAAATTTACCTGGTTTTTCTTACGCAGTAACTGATTTTGAATTTAATAGCGATATTGCCACTGTTTTTACTGATTTTGGCCCAGCTCTATTGAGCAGTTGCACTTCTCAAAAAGATACTAAAGTTATTCAAAATTTAACTACTGATGATTTGGAACCAGTGGGCAAAATTTTTGTGCCTCAGGCAACTTTATATCGTTTAATTGATGAAAATCATCCGTTGTTGCAATTGGCTTATAACGCGAAATTTGTGAACACTGGCTTGGATGAGACAGAAATTGTGGCTGAGAATCAAGATTTGATTGTACCAATGAAACCTTATACTAAAAGTGAACTAAGTAGAATTAGAAACGGACGTTTAAAAGTTACATTGCCGACTTTGGCGGAGTATGCGCAACAAATGCCGCTTTTGTTTACGATTGATCCTTGGGGACGAATTTTAATGATTCAAGAAAGCGCTATTGTTTCTGACCCGGCTTGTTTAACTGAACAAGATGTGGTATAATCGTTCCCATTATTAATGATCGGCGTATTAAGGCTTTCAGTCCTGATTTTAGCTTTCGTCGCCACTTTGCTTTTTAGCAAAGAAGAAAAGGACAAAGTATGACTGTTGTCACAATGGAAGATTTATTTGAGGCTGGTTGCCACTTGGGTCACCCGGCACAAAAATGGCATCCTAAAATGAAGCCGTGGATTTACGGCGAACAAGATGGTATTCATCTTTTTGATTTAGAAAAAACTGCCGCTCAATTGGAGAAGGCCTGTGATTACTTAAATCAATTGAAAAAAGATGGCAAGACTTTGGTCGTGGTAGCGACTAAAAAACAAGCTTCTGAGCTAGCAGAAAAATTGGCTCAAGAATATGGAGCTTTGTATATTATTAATCGTTGGCCAGGCGGTCTTTTAACTAATTGGGAACAAGTTCGTCGTTCGATTAGACGAATGAACGATATCGAAGAGGGTTTAAAAACTGGCAAATTTAAAGAATATACTAAATATGAACGTTTAATGATGGAGAAGGAGCTTGCTCGTTTGGAGCGCCTCTTTGGTGGTTTAAAAACTCTTAAAAATAAGCCAGACATGCTTTTGGTAATTGATGCACAAAAGGAGAAAAACTGCGTGCGTGAAGCTTTAGCGGAAGATATTAAAGTGATGGCTTTGGTGGATAGCAATACTGATCCGACTGGAATTTTCTTGCCTATTCCTGGCAACGATGATGCTTTGTCTAGCGTAAGTTTGATTTTAAATCAACTTTTGAAAGCTTATGGCGGTGTGAGTGCTCAACCAACGACAGAAAAAACAGATAAACCGGTTGTAAAAAAAGAAAAAACTGAAGAAAAAAAGGAGGCTTAAATGGCAGTTACAGCAGCAGATGTGAAAAAATTGCGCGAGGAAACTGGCGCTGGGATGATGGATTGTAAAAAAGCCTTAGATGAAGCCGCTGGAGATTATCAAAAAGCTTTAAAATTAGTGGAACAACGTGGTTTAGCGAAAGCTGCTAAAAAAGCAGATCGGGAAACTGGTCAAGGCTATGTAGCTAGTTATACTTATAACAATGGTAAGCTGGCTAGCTTAGTGGAATTACTTTGTGAAACTGATTTCGTCGCGCGTAATGAAGAATTCCAACAATTGGCTCGTGAAATTGCTATGCAAGTTTGTGCTTATGCTCCGGAAAATGCCGCAGAACTTTTAGCCTCAGAAATGATAAAAAATGCTGATCAAACGGTCGAAAATTCGATTGCTCTTTTGAGCGGTAAAGTAGGCGAAAAAATTGCTTTAGGTCGATTTGAACGTTTGGCCATTGGCACTTAAAATATGAAAATTGTGGCGTTGCAATCGCCGGTAGTGCGCTTAGGTGACGACTTATGGTCGGTGCTTAAGCGCACTTTGCCAAAAAAATTATCAGAAAAAACAGTAGTGGTAGTGACAAGTAAAATTCTGTCTTTGACGGAAGGCGCGGCTGTAAAAGTTCAAGGTACTACTGAAGAAATTCATCAACAAAAACGCGCCTTGGCTAAAAAAATTGCTGATTGGTATATTGAAGAGACTGAATCAGCCTATGGCAGTTTAATTACTATTAAGGAAAGAACTTTAGTCAGCAGCAGTGGAGTGGATGCATCTAATGCCGATGGGACTTTGGTTTTTTGGCCAGAGAATTTGCAAGCATTGACGGAAAAGATTTGGCAATGGCTACGTCAAGAGTATCGAGTACAAGAGGTGGGCGTCTTGGTAACAGATAGTCATAGCGTGCCGCTCCGTTTAGGAGCGATAGGAACTGTTTTAGCTTACTGCGGTTTTCAGCCATTAAATGATAAAACTGGCGAGAAAGATTTGTTTGGGCGAAAGTTTCAATTTACGCGGGTGAACGTGGCAGAAGCATTAGCGGTGGCAGCGGTTTTAGAGATGGGGGAAGGGGCAGAGCAAACGCCGGTGGCCTTAGTTACTGCGGCTAAAAGTGTATTTTTTCAGCAACATAAGCCGACAGTTACGGAATTAGCAACTATCAAAGTGGAAAAAAATCAGGATTTATTTGCTCCATTTTTAAATCAGGGGCATTGGCGGCAGGGGACAGATAAAAAAAATTGCCGCTGATTTTTCGCTAATTTTTGCTTGTTTTAGTCTCGACTTTCAGTTATAATGAATGTCTGTTTTTATGTACCGTTACACTTCTGCAAAAAACCAGCGTGCTAATAAAAAACTTTTGCAGAAGCAATTGAAGAAGAAAGTTCCGGTGGCAACGGCGAAAAAATCTTCCCAGGCGAAAGCCGGTCCGCGTCGGGTAAAAAAAACTGTAACTAGAAAATCTCCTTCAAAAAGTGTTGCTCAAACAAGAAAAAAGAGCTGGTTTTGGTCAAATTTTGTGGCTGTAACCGTGAGTTTGTGTCTATTTTTAGTCTTGTGTTATTTAATGATTGTTTTGTGCTTGAAGTTTTTTTTGCCGCAATTTTTTGCTTTTTCTGCCGAACGTAATATCCTTTTGATTGGTGGAGCACCAGAGGAAAAAGCAAAAAATATTTATATTTTGCGGCTTTCGCCAGCCAACGAAACGGTAAAAGTTTTCACTTTGGATAGTCAAACTTTGGTGCCAGTATCTGGCGGTTATGGCGATTATCCTTTGGGTTTTGTAGCTCCGTTACTGCAATTGGAAGCCAGCAATACGCAAGAACTGGTGGCGGTTTACAATTTTGCCTTGAAACAAGCAATCGACGAAGTATATTTCCTTCCCAGTTTGCACGAACCGCTCGATGAAACTGCAGTTGTTCGTGATTTTTGGTCTTTAATTAAGCGTGAGCTGTCTTTAACAACCAATGTCCGGCGTCAATTATGGGAAATTTTCTTCTATCTGCAAAGGGAAACCTCTTTTACTAAGGGGAAATTGGCCATTGCCGGTGACGCGGGTGTCACCGCTCAGTTTTTGGCTAAGGAAAAAATCACTCAGTGTCCGGCCGTTTTGATCAATACCACCAATATTAACGGTCTGGCTGCTAAAGCCAGCCAAATGGCAGAAATGAATGGGGTAGTGGTGGTTAATTTGGAAAGCAGCAGCGAAGATCTATGGGAAAATGAAGTTTATTATGATCAAAACGAGCCAGATTGTCTGAAATTAGTGCAAGTTTTACAAAATAGTTTTCCGCAATTGGGTAAACTGGTTCCAGACAATGGAACTTTAGCTGCTCAAAATCGAGCTAAAGCAGTCATTAAACTAGGGAGAAGTCTTTCCGATTAGTCGTCGTCCGCAGCGCTATCTTTATCGCTGTCGTCCATTTCGTCTTGAATAATATCCATTGGCACATCGTCAGTAAGTAAAAGTAGATCTGAACCAATATTCTCTTCTTTATCTGCTTGATAAACGCTAGCAAAAGACAAACGGTGGCGATTAGCTGGTGCTTGATAGGTTTCACGGACGAAAATGGTACAGCTATTACTTGAACTGCTGTGTAGCTGACATAAGTAACGGTTGCCATCGATAATTAATTTGCTGAGGCGCAAAGAGATATCTTCTGGCATAGAGCCTAAATACTGTTTATCTAGAGTTTCCACTGAGATGAATCGGCTTTTAGGTTTGAGTACTAATTCTTGACCAACATGTAAAGACTCCAAAATTTGTTTGCTGGCTAAGCGATTTAAAGCAATAATCTTAGATTTGCTTGGTTCTTCAACAAAATTTTGTGCTTGGAATTGAGGTGTAGTAATAATCTTATTTTTGATATTTTCCAATTGTCTTTTAGCAATGAGATTGCTTTTATCGAGTTCCAAGACTTCATTAAAAGTTTGTGAAGCTTTGCGCAGCTTACCTAATTGAAGGTAAGCGAAGCCAAGTCGATTAAGAGCGGGAATATTATTAGCGCTACTATTAAGAATTTCTAGATTAGCGTTAATAGCGGCCGCCCAATCACTTTTTTTGGCAGCGTTAATGGCGGTGGTTTCCAAAACTTGCATTGTTGGCATAGGCGGTTATTATACAATACTTTTTTAAAAGTGAAATGACATTTTTTGCTCAGGCTAAGTTGAATTGCAGAGTGTTGTATAATATGGGTGAAAGTTGAAAAAGGAGGTTTTATGTCTGGACACAGCAAATGGAATAATATCAAAAATAAAAAAGGCGCGGAAGATGCTAAACGAGCTCAAGTTTTCACTCAATTGGTGAAAAATATTCGTATTGCAGCTAAAAGCGGCGGCGATCCAAATGCCAATCCGGTTTTGCGTGGCTGGGTAGATAAGGCAAAAGAAGCTAATATGCCCAAAGATAAAATTCAACGAGCGATTGATATCGGCTCTGGTAAACTTAACGCTGGCACAATGCAAGAAATTAACTATGAGTGCTTTGGGCCCGGTGGAGTAGGTATGATTATTATGGCTGTTACTGATAATACGAATCGCACAAGCGGTGAGTTGCGGGCAATTTTAACTCGAGCTGGGGGCAGCATGGGTGGTCCTGGTTGCGCGGCTTATATGTTTACTTTTGATAAAGAAAAACAAGAATTTCAAACGACGATGCCGATGCCGGTGGATGACGCTACTCGAGAACAAATTGAAGATTTAATCGAAAAACTTTCCGAAGTGGAAGGCGTTGAGGGCGTTTACACCAATTTAGCTGAAACTTAATTATTTGCCTGGGAAAAAGGCAACTGACATAATAAAAATGAAGCTGGCTAGCAGTACGTATTCAGTAATGGCCTGGCGAAAAAGTTTTTCTCGCAGATAGCTTTGCAAAATTCCCAAAATAAGATAAAAGATGGACATTAAAAGGAGGGCGATGTTCCAGGTTTTCATGGGCAGGAATGAGTAAACCGCGGCTAATTCGCCCATTAGCAGGGCGCTAAAAAAACTCAACTGCCAAAGTTTAAGGCTAATTTTTTCTTCTAGATTAACCGACCAGACAATAGTTAAGACTAAAGGCAAATGCAAAGCGAAGATAGCTAAAGCATTAAAGTAAAACGGTAGATTAAAGGAAAAAATAATTTGGCTTCCCAAGAGAGAGATGACAATGGCAAAAAAGAGGGCAATTGTTTGAGCAGCGTTAAGTAGCTGAATTGTTCGTCCTTTGGCGACGGAAAAGATGTTGCTGGTGAGAAAGATTGAATAAGCGCCTAGGACAAAAATGCCGATTACAAAGATCATGCTCCAAAAATTGCTGGGTAGTAAGAAATAGAATGAGGCTATAGTTAGCGAATAAAGGGCAGGCAAGGGGAGAATGACGAACCATTCTCGCAGTTGAAGGTCTTCGCGTAGGGCTAAAGCGGAAATAAAGTAAACGGCTAAGCCGAAACCAGCAATAGCCCAATACCGCCATTCTAAAGGTACGAGCTGGATTAACCAGAGCAAAACTCCTAAAGCTACCGACCAAAAAATAAACCTTTCGCGCCTGCGCATATGATTATTATATCACGTTTGAACGTGTAAAAACAAGTTTTTCTGGCTAATTCGGGTTAATTTTTTGTTGCGTTAAATATGCGTTAATAATTGAGTGAGGTTAGCTTTTTGTTGCAAAAGACGCCAGAATAGCAAATTTTGCTTAATTTTATTAGTTTTATATCTGGTATTCTGTAATTATGCGGTAATATAATAGATGATTAAGCAAAATTTGCGTGAATAAATTTAGCTAAACGTAGACAGTTTTTGTACGTTTTTGTTAATCTCTGATATATTTGTATGCAATAAGGTATTATAATCTCGAGACACTTATAGAAAAATATAAGGACCAGGCGAAAAGGTCCTTTTTCAGGCTAGAGGAGATTTTTTAGCAGTCCTTTTAATTAACTGATAAGAAAAGTAAAATTAGAAAAACGTTGATTTATCCAATTGATTTTAAAACATAGCTTTTATAGCATCTTTTTCCACTTTGATTACTTTTAACTGACTTGATAATAAATATTATATAAAAATTGTTCTTGACCATAGCTCCGGTAGGTGAGAGAGGGCCTAATTTTGAATTTGAGCAATAATTACCGCAAAAACTGTTACGCCAAGTAAAAAAGATGACACCAATTTGAAAATCGGTTAAAATGAAATAGTTAGCGTTCTTTAACAAAAAGCATTTTCTATATTTAAGTGAGGTGGTTATTTTTTTGGTTACGGCCAAAAAATAACTGTTTTTTCAGTTTAAAGAATTCGCTTATCCCTGCAAGGGGAAAGTTATCAAGCTGTTTAGCAGCGTTAGCTGTTAAACACAAATTAAGTAATTCTTTTTCGTTTGTCATCCTGAACTTTAGTTAACTGTCTCCTGAATTTATCCCGCGAACGGGATCTGCGATTTCAGGACTTTTCCTTAATTTCTGGGTCTCTACTCTGGCATGTCCAATCCCTATGGAAACCTCGGTAATCAAGGCA
>JAUNST010000053.1 GCA_030539095.1 bacterium | reverse complement strand
GGCTTCAGGACCTTTCAAAGTTTTAAGTGTTGAGTATTGTCGTAATTAATTGTCATCCTGAATTCATCCCGCGAACGGGATCTGCGATTTCAGGATCTTTCATCTTTTATCCTGAGTTTAGCAGAGTAATTTTTTAAGTGCTAAAAATTGGTGCCATTTTGTCATAATGTTGTCATATTTGTGTGGATAATATATATAGGAGCTCTTTAATATCACTTACAAAATCCTTACTAGATTGGTGGGCGAAATTGCCACGGCAATTAAGTTCATCTAGAAAGGAGATTTTCTTATGAAAGTTGTTCTTTCATTCGGTAAAGTCCATCTTCGGATCGACTTTAGTCGTAATGGGATAAAAAAAATAACTCTCAGTTTTGACAGCTAGAGTTATTTTAATAATTCCCTGGTGGGCATTTCTCTTGCCCACCAATTTATTAAGGATATTGTAACAAAATATTTGCAATTGTCAAGAAAAAGCACCAATCCTTACTAGATTGGTGGGCGAAATTGCCTTAGGCAATTAAGTTCACCTAGAAAGGTGGTTTAAATGTTTTTTAAACCAAAGTTTACTTTCTGGTTTCCATTTAGATGGAAGTTTGGGAAGTGGGAAATAAAAATAGCCTTCCAACTTGTAATTAAGAAAGGCTAAATTTAAATCCTTAGGTGGGCATTCTTCTTGCCCACCAATTTATTAAGGATATTGTAACAAAATATTTACTAAAGTCAAGTTTAAAGCGTGTCTTTTAGCTGCCCCACGATTTTACCATTTTCTAGTTTGAGCGTTCGTTGATTGCGCGAGCCTTTAAACATTAAATCTAAACTGCGCTGCTCGATCATAAACGGTCCATCGACCAAAACGTCTACTTCTTTGAGCAGCGCTTGTTGTTCTGGCGTACCAGCGGCGAGCTCTTCGTGGCGAAAGCCGCTAAATGCCCACACGTTCATGCCTTTGGCATGAGCGGCTTTCGCCAATTCGCAACAGGCGGCGGCCTGTAAAAATGGCTCGCCGCCAGAAAGAGTGATACCTTGTTGCATTTTTGCCGCCACGATTTGCCCTTTGATTTCTTCTACGTCGTAGAGCTTGCCGCCGAGCAAATCGTGCGTTTCCGGATTGTGACAGCCCGGGCAATGCCTTTTACAACCTTGCGTAAAAACCACTGTCCGTAGGCCCGGGCCGTCGACAATACTGTCAAAAATTAATGGTGCAGCCAGACGAATTTGCATTATTTAATTCCTTTGCGGTGACTGGTTTGACGGAAATCGACTGTGTGTTTCACCCGATCTTTTTCTTCCGCTTTTTTGCCATCATTCCAACGATCCAGAGTTCCAACTAAGTAACCGGTAATCCGGCGTAGACGTTCAAAACCGACTCCGTCACTGCCTTCTTCTCTGCCGCAAGACGGACATTTATCGCCGATGATACCGGAATAGCCGCAAATCGGATCGCGATCCACCGGATGATTAATGCTACCGTAGCCAATGCCACTTTCTTTCATTTTGCGAATAATCGCTTCGAAAGCATCGAGGTTTTTTAGCGGATCACCGTCGAGTTCGATATAGGTGATATGACCAGCGTTGGTAAAGGCATGATATGGCGCCTCAATCTCGATTTTATCAAACGCGCTGATCGGATAGTAAACCGGCACATGGAAAGAATTAGTGTAGTAATCGCGATCTGTGACTCCTGGAATAATGCCGAAACGAGCTCGATCAAGTTTTACAAATCTACCCGCAATGCCTTCCGCTGGCGTAGCTAAAAGCGAAAAATTGAGAGTGTATTTTTTACACATCTTGTCGCAGAATTCGCGCATATGCTTGATCATTTTTAAGCCTTGTTTTTGCGCATCTGTGCTTTCGCCGTGATGCTTACCCATCATTGCCATCAACGTTTCCGCTAGACCAAAGAAACCGATTGAAAGAGTGCCGTGTTTAATCACGTCTCGCAGTTTGTCATTTGGACCAAGCTTCTCGCTCCCCTGCCAGATATTCTGGCCCATCAGGAATGGGAAATTTTTCACAGTTTTTTCTGCCTGGACTTCGTAACGCTCGAGTAATTGATTTTTCACCAAGTCGAGCTTTTCGTCTAGCTCAGCATAAAAACCGTCCCAATCTGGTTCTTTACGTTCCCCATCGCAAATACCGTGTTTGATACCCAAAGCGACTAAGTTAATAGTGGTGAAAGATAAATTACCACGACCAGTCACTTTACCGTCGCTCTCTGGGAAAACTGAAGCGATTACTCGAGTGCGACAGCCCATAGCCACAGCTTCGCTCGCCGGATCACCTTTCTTGTAGTATTGCAAATTGAAAGGCGCATCGATGAAAACAAAGTTCGGGAAAAGTCTTTTCGCCGAAACTTCCATACTTCTCTTGAAAAGATCGTAATTAGGATCCTCTGGATTGTAATTGACGCCTTCTTTCACTTTGAAAATGGAAATTGGGAAAATTGGCGTTTCACCCTTGCCCAAGCCATTCCAAGTGGCCTCCAAAAGTGCTTCGCTTACCAAACGCCCTTCCGGCGAAGTATCCGTACCAAAGTTAATTGAGGTGAAAGGCACTTGCGCGCCAGCGCGAGAATGCATGGTGTTGAGATTGTGCACCAAACCTTCTAAAGCTTGGAAAGTCTCTTTTTTCGTATCATCAGCGGCCTCAGCAATGGCAGTTTTCAAATCTTCTGTCTCCAACTTGGCTTTAATTTTTTGCTTGAGATAACTGAGCAAGCTCTGGCTAGTTTTACTATTTAAATCTGGATAAGTCAGCTCAACTTTTTCCGTTTCTTGCCAGTCGGCTAGGGCTTTTTTCAAATCACTCGGGACCACTTTTTGTCCATATTTATAGCGCAACACTTTGTGCAAATTGGCAGCCACATTTTTGGCGAAGGTTTTTTTAACGCCTGGCGCTAAGGCATAATCAAAATGCGGGATTCCTTGACCGCCATGTTGTTCATTTTGATTCGATTGCAAAATGATCGCGGCTAAAGCGGCATAGCTGCCAATGCTTTGCGGTGAGCGCAAATACCCGTGGCCAGTGTTGAAACCGCGATTAAAAAGATCTAAAACGTCAATTTGACAACAAGTGAGCGTGCCCATAGGGAAAAAGTCTAGATCGTGGATATGGATGTCGCCATTTTCATGCGCTTGCGCGTGCTCCGGCTTCATCATGCAAGTTTTGGCAAATTCTTTGGTACTTTCGGAACCAAATTTCAGCATGGTGCCCATGGCCGTATCGCCATCTACATTGGCGTTATCGCGTTTGAGATCATTGTCTTTGGCGTCGTCAAAAGCAATACCGTGAAAAGTTTGCATTAGGCGGGACTTGGAATCGCGAGAGCGAGAACGTTCTTGGCGATATAGAATGTAGGCTTTAGCAATTTCGAATTGTTCTAGTTCCATCAAAGTGTTTTCCACCAGATCTTGAATTTGCTCTACGGTAGGAATTTTGCGTGAGAAGTCTTGAGCTAATTTTTCTAGAACTTCAGTTGTAACCTTACCAGCTAGTTGTGAATCGGTGATGCCAGTGGATATGCAGCTTGCTTGAACCGCGCGTGTAATTTTTTCTGGATAAAAAATTTCTTTGCGACCATCGCGTTTTTTGATGTAAGTTGGAGTTTTATTCTTGTTCGGCATAAAACCTTTCTAGCTTTTTCTTACTCCGACATATATATCGGAATCTTTTTTATCTAAACCACAATATATTGTGGTCCGCTATCATCACGGACACTAAATATAGCACCCCACTTTGGCAGTGTCAAGCACCTAAAAAGGGCAAAAAGCAAACAAAAAGCGAAAAATAGCGAGGCTTTTAGTAAACAGACTTAGTTAATTAGACGGCTGCAAAGAATAAAAGGACAACGGACGATTCTACTTTTTTTGAAAAAAGTTATAAAATAGATAATTGGTAAAGCTTGGTTCTTTAACAAGTTTACTAAGGCTTTATTTTTTGGTTACGGCCAGAATCTAAAGCGTTTATATCTTTCAGTTTAAAGAATTCA
>JAUNST010000052.1 GCA_030539095.1 bacterium | reverse complement strand
ATAGAGACTTTGGCGCTGCCTGGCCATTTTGAATTGGGCCAGGCGCGCTTGCTTCATACCGGCACCCAAGCGACTATTGTTGCTGTTGGTTTACTTGTGCCGCTGGCTTTGCAAGCGGCAGCTGAACTAGCGGCAGAAAATTGCCGAGTACGAGTTTTGGACTTATCAACGATAAAACCTCTAGATACAAATACCATTTTGCGCGCCGCCCAGACTACCGGAGCAATTTTAGTTGCTGAAGAACATCAGTTAATTGGCGGCGCTGGCAGTCAGATTGCCACTTATTTGAGTCACGCTTGCCCGGTGCCAATGGACTTTTTAGCGGTAAACGACAAATTTGGTCAATCTGGCACTGCAGGCGAACTTTTTGCAGCCTACGGTCTCACTAAAGATGCTTTAAAAGAAAAAGTTCGCCAACTGATTATTAGTAAAGATAAAACAACCAAACAAGATGTTGTTATTTCGAAAAAATAGGCTAAAATATTCTCATGACAATTATTACGGCTCAATCTAATCAAGCGACAATCAGTAATGTTTGCGCGCGCGAAATTCTTGATTCGCGTGGCGTACCAACTCTTGAGTGCTCGCTCACTCTCAATAATGGTATTGTCGTTGTCACTAGTGTTTCCACTGCCAACAGCGAAAAAAATAGCGATTTACTTGAGCTGCGCGATGGCGATCCGCAAAGAATGCTTGGTTTAGGCGTGCAAAAAGCTGTTGATTTGATTAATAGCCGTGTTGGTCCGGCTTTAGTAGGAAAAAGCCCTTTGGATCAAGAAGAAATGGACCAAGCGCTTTTAACTTTGGACGGCACTAAAAATTTAAACAATCTTGGCGCTAATACCACCATGGTGGTATCTCAAGCAGTTTTGAAAGCGGCTGCGCTTCTCTATGGCTGGCCACCCTATTATTATCTTTTCAAAAAATATAATCTCACTGAAGTTTTGGCCATGCCAACAATGATTTATGGCGTAATCGACGGTGGTAAACACGGCACAGATAATTTAAATTTTCAAGAATTCCAGATCATTCCGGCTAATAGTTTAAGTTTTAATCGTTCACTAGAAATGGCAGTTTCTTTGTTTAAAGCTTTAGGCAAAATCCTCAAGGAAAAAGGCGCCATTCGCGCCGTTGGTCCAAATGGCGGTTATACGCCCAATCTCTACAAAAACACCGATGCTTTCGACTTGTTAAATGAAGCGGCTCGCACTATTAACTTAGTTATCGGTCGCGATGCTTTCTTTGGTACCGATTTTGACGCCAATAGCTTCTTTCACAATGGTCGCTACAAGATTAAGGACCGTGCCGACGGTTACACCGGGCGCGAATGGATCGATTATCTTAAAGATCTAAATCGTGCTTACGGCATTTACGCCTTTGAAGATCCTTTCGCCGAAAGCGATCTGGCTAGTTGGCAAACTTTTACCAATGAATTTGGTCAAAATGCCCGGATCATTGGTGATTCTCTCACACGAACTAATGTTTTAATGACTGAAAACGCTATTAAGGAGAAAGCTGCTAACACTTTAATCGTTAAAACTGGTCAAGTACCGACAATGACCAATTTAATTGAAGCCATAAAAACTGCTCGCAAGGCAAATTGGCAAGTCATTGTTTCTAACCGCGAAGGCGAGACTAACGATGACCTAATTGCTGATCTAGCGGTGGGTGTGGGCGCGGATTTTGGCAAATTTGGACCACCAAATCGCGGCGAAAGAATTGCTAAATATAATCGCCTCTTACAAATTAGTGACGAATTGCAAAGAATTACTAAAAACGCATGAAGACTCAAACAGAACCGCCAGTTTCTTCGACTGACCATATTATCCAGCCTATTCTCTCTGGTGAGGGTTTTTCTACCCAAAATCCGCGTCAACCGTATGATGGTCCTAAACCGACTGTCCTTTTAATTCTGGATGGTTGGGGCATTGGTCCGAAAAACGCTGGCAACGCGATTGCTCAGGCAAAAACGCCCAATATGGATTTATTTTGGCTTTCTTTTCCGCATACTCAGTTAGCTGCATCTGGAGAAGCGGTTGGTTTACCACGCGGCGAAGACGGTAATAGTGAAACTGGTCACGTTAATATCGGTGCCGGCAATATCGTTTATCAAGATTTGCCGCGCGTTAACATGTCTATCGCCGACGGCAGTTTTGTCCGTAATCAAACTTTTTTAAGTGCTTTTGAACACGTTAAAAGTCATAATTCAGCTTTACACATCATGGGTTTGGCTGGGAGTGGCGGTGTTCATGCTAATCTGGAGCACATGCTAACTTTAATCGAAATGGCTTCCAAAGCCAGTTTGCCCAAAGTCTACTTACATCTTTTCACTGATGGTCGCGATTCTCCGCCTTATCAGTCGCCAGAAATCATTCAACGTATCTTAGATCTCACACAAAGTTTGGGCGTGGGTGAAATTGCCAGCATTATGGGCCGTTTTTACGCCATGGATCGCGATCAGCGCTGGGATCGCATTGAGTTAGCTTATGATTGTTTAACCTCTGGCTCAGGAGAAAAAACTAGCGATCCCATTGCCGCTATTGCTGCTCAACATCAAAAAGGTAATACGGATGAGTTCATTGAACCAATTAATGTTTTAGATAAAAATGGTCAAGTGGTAACAATAAATGACGATGATGCGGTCATTTTCACTAATTATCGTATTGATCGGCCTCGTGAATTAACCCGGGCTTTTGTAATCACTGATTTTAACAAACCTCAAGAGACTAGTTTTGATCCATATCTGGAAAAATATGAAAAAACTAATGCTAATCAGGGGAAAGCTAGCGGCACCACTTTTGAACGAAAACGCTTTTTGAATAATTTATTTTTTGTGACCATGACTCGTTACGAAGATAATTTGCCAGTGGCTGAAGCTTTTCCGCCACAACCAGTGAAAGAACCTTTATGTAAAGTTTTGGCCCAACACGGTCTCAAACAGCTGCGGGCTTCCGAAACGGAAAAACAAAAATTTGTTACTTACTATATGAACGGTCAAAAAGAAATTATTTTCCCTGGCGAAGATCGAGTTATTTTACCTTCTAAAAAAGTGAAATCGTATGACGTAATTCCGGAAATGAGTGCTCGCGAAATCGGAGCGGAAGTAGTACAGCGGGTGCGAGATTCTGATTACGACGCCATTATCATCAATCTTGCTAATGGCGACATGGTTGGTCACACTGGTAATTTGGAAGCCGGCATTAAGGCTTGTGAGGTGATTGACGAAGTGGTTGGCCAGATTACGCGCGCTGTTTATCAAAAAGGCGGCACTGTTCTAATCACCGCTGATCACGGCAATGTTGAAGAAATGATTAATATGGAAACCGGCGAAATTGATACTGAACATTCCACTTATCCAGTGCCCTTCATTATCGTAAGTCCGAAGTATTTCAATCAAAGTTTAACTTTGCCCAATGGCGTTCTAGCAGATATTGCCCCAACTATGCTTTCCTTGATGGGCATTGAAAAGCCCATCAGTATGACCGGACGGGCTTTAATTTAATTTTTTTCGTTAATTTTTTACTTAAGTGGGAATTAAAGCCCAGGAAAGTCCGAGGACGATGAAACCGGCAATTAAATCGCCTAGCAACACCGCTGGTAAAGCTTTTTTGAATGGCATTTTGATTAAAGAGGCAATCGCTGAAGCTGTCCATACACCTGTTCCAGGTAACGGAATAGCTACAAAAATCATAATTCCCCAAAATTGCCAGCGACCAATTTTTTCTGATTTAGCGCGAAAATGGTGATCTATCCAGGCAAAAAGTTTTGGCAACCAACCTTTTTCTTGAAACCAATTAAGCACTTTTTCAAAAAATAAAATTAAAAATGGTGCGGGAAACATTGAACCAAGCAAAGAAACTAAGAAAACCGACCAGAAATCCAAACCTAAAGCTAAACCTAAAGGAATCGCCCCTCGTAACTCGATCACTGGCACCATGGCCACTACAAAAATGTAGATAAGAGGATTTAAATTGATTAGGGGAGCAAAAAATTGCGCTAATTTTTCTTTCATAAGAGAAAAATTATAACATAAAAAGCTCTTATTGCATACCTAAAGCAATATTGACGAGCTGCCAAATCCAATAGGACG
>JAUNST010000017.1 GCA_030539095.1 bacterium | reverse complement strand
TAACAAGGTATCTGTACTGGAAGGTGCAGATGGATCACCTCCTTTCTAAGGAGAAGGGTTTGGAGTTTCACGACCTCCTTTTTCCCATCACTAGTAATAGTGATGTAAAATCAAAAAATCCTCAAGACGTAAAGTCTGAGGTCGGCTTCTTACTACTGTATTTGTTTCAGAAATTTACTTGTCTTAGTTTCTATATTAAAATTCTCCAAAGTGAGAATTTTTTTGTTTAATTTGTAAAAGTAAAAAAGATAAGGCGGACTGTTTGTCACAGTCCGCCTTGTGAAGAACACGTGTTAAATTTCTGTGCTGGGCTTTTTTTCTGGCCAAACTTTGTTGAGCACAATCCCGACGATAGCAGCTAAGGCTACGCCAGAGATATCCAGACTGCCGATAACGATTCCGCCGCTGGAAACTAAGCCGAAACCAAGCATGAGGGCCACAATGACAATGTTTCGGCTTTGACTGAAGTCGATCTTGTTGGTGACCAGGGTTTTTAAGCCCATGCAGCTGATAGAACCGAAAATGAGGAAGCTGATTCCGCCCATGACTGGTCCGGGAATTGTTTGCAGCAAAGCGATAAACTTACCGCAGAATCCGAGCAGAATAGCGAGACAGGCTGCAATCCGGAAAGTTCGTGGGTCGTAATTTTTGGTGATTGCCATGCCGCCTGTTCCTTCAGAATAGGTGGTGTTAGGCGGTCCGCCGATGAAACCAGCAAACATTGTGGCTAAGCCGTCGCCCAGAATGGTGCGATGCAATCCAGGATCACTGGCGAACTTTTGGTTAGCGATGCTATCAACAGCTTCGATGTCGCCAATGTGTTCGACGAACGTGGCGACGGCGATGGGAGCAATAGTTAAAATTGCGCCCAAGTTGAAAGTCGGCCAGATGATTTTTGGCAAACCGAACCAGGCAGCTGTTTTAATGGTATCGACGTTAACCATACCAAAGAGAGCTGCTACAACGTAGCCGCCAGGAATAGCAAAGAGAATGGGAATTAATTTAAGTAAACCTTTCCCTTTTGCCATCACGAAGGCTGCGATTGCAACGGTGATGAGCATCACTAACCAGTTAAGATTGGGGTCGATGTTGCCGATCGGTGTTTTAATGGTAGTGATACTGCTCGGAATTAGAATCGTACCGATTAAAAGAATGATCGGCCCAGTAACGACGGGTGGGAAAAAACTCAGTATTTTTCCCACACCCACTTTCCAGATGAGAAAAGCGAAGACGAGGTAGACTGCGCCAGCGATAACGACTCCGCCCATGGCGGCATTGACGCCGTAGGCGGCAATAGCGCTACTCAGCGCTGGCAGAAAGGCAAAACTGCTTCCTAGGAAAACTGGAACTTTAAATTTGGTGCAGCAGTGGAAAATGAGTGTTCCCACGCCGGCGCTAATCAGAGCGATGCCGATGTTGATGCCCAAAAGAATGGGTACTAATACGGTGGCCCCGAAGCAGAGAACCAAATTTTGGATACCGAGGAGTCCCAATCTACCGACGGATTTAGCTTTTTCCATGGTTCTTCCTCCTTTAATTTTGAAATTTAACATGTGAAAGAGCTTGTCGATATTTATCAAAACCTCCCTTTTGATAAATAAACTTATCGACGATTTTCCTCCGTGCCCGATTGTATCATGAAAAGCTAAATTTCTTGGTGAATTTGTTTTTTACTTTAAAGGTGAAAATTTGATTGACTTTTTGATTAAATTTGCATTACAATAGCGATGGTCAAAATTCTGGTTCAGTCCTGCCCTAGGCAGGACAGACTCTATTTTTGGAGAATGAAATAGCAATCCGTCGATCGGTGTTTTTCTCCAAAAGAGAAGTGACGCCAGAATTTTGACCAATTCTTACGATCTGACGGATTGCTTTTTTGTAAAGCAATTTTTCAGCTTAAAAATCCGTCTTTAGTTCTTTGCTTTCGAAAAAAGCTTAAGATAAATCCTAACTGAAGGCGGATTTTTAATGATTATATGAGGAAATTGCTGATATTAAAACAGTAAGAAGAATAATTATTTAGCGTTTTAAAATTTGAATAATTTTATTTTTATTTTTTTCGCCAGCCACAATGATAATTTGAGATTTTTTTAAACCTAAATACTGGGCAACGAGTTTAATCATAGCTAAGTTGGCTTGGTTATCTTGCGCCGCCGCAGTCGTTTTAACTTGTAAATGGTCGGTATTTACTTGCAAAACCTCATCTTTTTTCGCTTGCGGTTTCACTTGTACATTTAATTGCATTTAATCAATCAGTTTTTCTTCAGTTTGAAAGCCAACCTCATTGAGGTAAACGGTATATCTAGCATTTTGATAAATAGGGATGAAATCTTTGCTGGTTAGTTTTTGGATATATTTATCGTTTTTGTTTTGAATAATGAAAATATCGCTATTTTTAATTTCTGCTGGCGCAAAATAAGAGGGAGAGTTGTTATCTGGTAACCACTCAAAGTGAAAATTTTGATAATTAACCTCGCGCATTTGGTCATTAACAAGCCCGGTTTCTTGCGGTGGGATGAGCGCAGTTAGATAATAAAAAATGTACTTTTCGTCTAAATAGATTTGTTGATTGGTGAGCGTGTAGCCTTGATTTTTTAGCCAGTTATCTAAAGCAGCCAGCGGTTGTTCAAAAGTATCACCAAAGTGAGCAATTGGAAAACCGTTTTGCGGTGTTAAGACGAAATAATCATGACAAAACCAAGAAAAAAAGCAAAAATAGAGCATTATAATGGCGGTCCAGTAAATAGTGAGACCTTGTTTGTGCCACCACTTTTTTATATATTTTGCTAACCAAAATAGGAAAAAAACTAAAAAATAGACGAGGGCAAAATAAATTGCATTGAGACGATAATGAATAACTGAGTCAATGGAGAAAGCAAGTACTAGTTGGCCGATCGTCCATAAAATAATTATGGTAGTAATAGAAAAACGTTTTTGCCCCCAATTCTTTAAACCCTGCCAGAAGGTGAGAAAAAATCCAATTATAATTAGCGACGGCGCAAACCAGTAAAAACTGCCGTGATTGGGGATAAAACCCTCTACATCTCCGTTTGTAAGCGTAAATAATTGATGCGGTAAGTTTTTTATTAAATTGAACCAAGATGAAATTTGTGGACTGGCTAATTCACTTCCGCGCCAAATTGTTAATTTAGGGATGTAAAAAAAGCGACTGTACATCGGTAATAAATCAAAGTAATTAACAATAATAAGTAGAATGAGCGGCCAGGCTAAAACTAAAATTGAAATACCGAAAACAAAAATTTGGCGCCAGTTGATCTTTTTGATTGTTAATAAATAAATGACGAGTAGGATAATAAATATTGGAATAGCAATATAACTTAAAATGTAACTGTAGAGAGTGACGCTCCAAGCAAAACCGGCAAAAATCCAAAAGCGATATTTTTGTTTTTTGATTGCCATAATAGTGAGATAAAGAGCAAGCGTGGAAGCGCCTAAAAATAAATTACAATCGAAGCCAAGGCGGGACATCATAATAAAATACGGGCTAATGGCGATAATTAAGCCGGCAAGCAAACCTGCTTTTTTGCCCAAGGCTTCTTTAGTAATTAGACTACCAAAAATAATCGTTATTAATCCGAAAATAACCGCGGTAGTCCGGAGAATAAATTTGCTCATTCCAAAAATACTGATTAAACCTGCGGTTAGGTAGGCATAAAGAACACTTTGACCGCCGCCCGCATTAAGTAAATAAACTGGAAAATGCATCATGTTGCGGCTAACACGCCAGTTGGCGAGGCACCAAGCATCGTAACCCATGCCGGCTTCATCAAAATTGTAGCCCATGGGTAACTCTGCTAGTTGGTAAAAACGTACACTGGCACCCAAAATTACAATGAGAATTAAAATAATCCAGTAACGTTGCTCATTATTGAGCTGAGAAATTTTTTTATAAACTTTTTGACAATAGTTTTGAGATTTATTTTTTAATTGTTGAAAAATTTTTGTTGCGGTTGGCATGATATAAGAGGATTAAGTTTTTAAGGTGGACCTTAGGGAAATCGAATCCCTGTCTCTGCAATGCGAATGCAGCGTACTACCACTATACTAAAGGCCCGAGTAAGACGGTTTATTATAACATGCTTATAATAGTCGTAAGGTTTGGAGTGTTTTTTTATTGTTTTTAATCGTGCCGATTAAAAGAACAGGAGCTTCAATAGTCAAATCTTTAACAGTAATAGTTTCGTTGGCTTGATTAACTAAATTAACATTCTTATCAATAGTAAAACTTTCGCTTTTTTCTTGACCTAAAATATTAACTTCAATTTTTTTACTTTGACTACTTTTCATAGTGCCACGGAGCACAAATTGTTCTTCGGGAATCGGAGTTTCGCTGGCGATAATAATGCGGCGAGGAGAAAAGACATCGTTATTTTGCACACCAATTAACACTAGCCAATCATCAATGGTAAACCATTCGCTTAGAGTAAGATTTTCACCAGTAGTACTTTTACCTTTTTTAATGATAGTTGTGCTTTTATCTGGAGTAATAAAAACATCTTCTCCGTTTGGAGTTTGCACTCTCAAGGCACTGTCTTTAAGATTGGTAACTTGAGCGATAAAACCACGATTTTTATTAACTACGCCATCGTATTTTTCTTTAATTTTTTCGCTAGATTCTGGATCTTTTGCTAGGCGTTCAAGATTATCTAAAATTTGGTTAGTGGCGGTTTGGTCGTGCTCACTAATTTCGCTTTTTTTTTCAATAACAACGTCGCCAGATTCAGTTGTTTCTTGAGCTAGCACAGATGAGCCTGCCTGAATAAAAACTAGGCTGGCGCAGAAAAATGCTGATAGCAAGGTGTTTTTCATCTTGAAAGTTTAATTATACCACAAAACTCGAGGTTTTTATTCTTTAATTTCCTCTTCGGAAACTAAAGTTTCTTCAAGTGATTTATTTGAATAAACGACAATAATTTGATTTGTTTGCTGCTGTCCGTTTTCATCAACAATCACGCCTTTGATGATATTACTACCGGATTCTAAATTAACGTCTAATTGGAAATTGCCGTCGGCGTCGCTTTGAGTGAAAAAATCTTTTTGATTAATGAAAATTACCACAGGCGTATTTGCAGTGGTAGTTCCAATAACGGTGATAGCTTTATCTTCAAAAACAGCTTCATTTTCTGGAAAAGTTAAATTGATTGGATCGGCTGGTTTTTCTGGTAATGTTACCAAATTCTCTGCAGTGGGCGAAGCTGAAGCAATCGGCGAATTTAATTCATTGTTGTTTTGTTGCTTTTGGTAGATGAAAAAAGTGACACCTAAAGCAACGCAGATTCCCAAAGCGATAACGAGCAAAATTTCTTTCTTCATAATCTAGTATTATAACAATGAAAAAGTTGATTTTTGTGGTAAAATCGTTGGTACCTGATGTGAAGTATTAGCGAGGAATTTATGGAAATTACTTATCTTGGTCATGCGTCTTTCAAATTGAAAAATAAAAACGGAGTTGTAATCATGGATCCTTTTGCCACCGAATCAACTGGTTTGCATTGGGGTAAACAGGCGGCAGATATTGTGACAATTTCTCATGCTCATGCTGATCACAGCGCTTGGCAAAATGTAAGCGGGACTGCTCAACGCGAAAAGCCGTTTGTAATTAAAGAAGCTGGCGAATATGAAGTTGGTGGCATTTCTGTTTTTGGAGTTGAATCTTGGCACGATAAAGAAGAGGGTGCTTTGCGTGGTCTAAATATTATTTATACAGTGTTGATGGATGGTGTTAATATTTGTCACTTGGGTGATTTGGCTCATCCGCTCACGGATGAACAAGTGGCGCGCATTGGTGAAGTAGACGTTTTAATGTCTCCGGTGGGCGGCAAATTTAGTCTTAATCCTAAAGAAGCAATCGAAGTGATGAATCGTTTGGAACCAAAATATTTTATTCCAATGCATTATCGCACTCCAGCTCATAATGAAAATAATTTTGGTGAATTGGAACCTTTGAATGACTTCTTGAACGAATATGGTATCGCTCCCACACCAGTAAAAAAACTTGAAGTGGTAAAAGAGCGTTTGCCGGAAGAAATGGAAGTTGTGATTTTTGAACAAAGCAATGGCTGATTATAAATTACCTCCACAAGATTTAGAAGCAGAAAAATTTCTGTTAGGTTCGATTTTAATTGATCAGGATGCGATTTTTAAGGTGGCAGATGTTGTTGGTGAAGAAAGTTTTTATTTACCAGAGCATCAAATAATTTATAAAGCCATGCGCCAACTTTATGAAGGCAACCAGCCAATAGACGTGGTTACTTTGTCGGCACAATTGAAGAAAAATAGCGATTTGAAAAAGGCTGGCGGCACCGCCGCTTTGGCAGCTTTAGCGGACAATGTTTTAACTTCTGCTAATGCAGTTCAGTACGCCAAAATTGTGCAGGAAACTGCTATGCGTCGGCGCCTAATTACGCTTGGTTCGCAAATGTCGCAAATGGGCTTTGACGATAGTAAAGAAGCGCGCGACTTAATGGATCAGGCTGAGCAGGAAATTTTTGCTGTGGCTCAATCGCGCAAAGATCAAGCTTTTGTTCACATTAAAGATACTTTGGCAGAAAGTTTTGAACGTATTGATAAGATGCGCCAAAGTGGGGCAGCTTTTCAAGGATTATCTACTGGTTTTATGGCGGTGGACAATATTCTTTCCGGCATGCATGATTCCAACCTTTTAATTTTGGCGGCTCGTCCTGGTACAGGAAAAACGGCTTTAGCTTTGAACATCGCTCATTTCCTAGCGGTGAAACAAAAGAAAAAAGTGGCTTTTTTCAGTTTGGAAATGAGCAAGGAAGAACTTGTGGACCGAATGCTCGTTAATCAAGCGGACGTAGACGCTTTTAAAATGAAAACTGGGCGTTTGGATCCAAACTTTGATATTCCTAAGTTAAGTGAAGCGATGGGTGTTTTAGCAGAAGCGGATATTTTTATTGACGATACTCCTGGTCTGTCAATTTATGATATGCGTACTCAGGCACGTCGCTTGATGATGCAATACAAAATTGACTTTTTAGTAGTCGATTATTTGCAGTTAGCTCATGGTCGAACTAAAGACAATCGGGTACAGGAAGTGGCAGAAATTTCCCAAGGTTTAAAAAATATTGCTCGAGAATTGAAAATTCCGGTTTTGGCGCTTTCTCAATTATCGCGGCAAATTGAAAATCGGTCAGGAGAGAAAGCGCCGCAGCTTTCCGATCTACGGGAATCTGGTAGTATCGAACAAGATGCGGACGTGGTGATTTTCCTTTATCGCAAAAATGAAGACGTTCACGATATTGTTGACGTTAAAATTGCTAAACATCGTAATGGTCCCACTGGCGACACCAGTTTAGCTTTCATTGGCAGCAAGATGCGTTTTGCCGATTTAGACGTGACGCATACAATTAGTTAATTTCTTTTTTTAAGTACGGTCGGATATATGCTATAATATGCCCTCTAGCCCCGATGGCGGAATTGGTAGACGCGCTAGACTCAAAATCTGGTGAGCTTTACGCTCATGAGGGTTCGATTCCCTCTTGGGGCACAAAACAAAAGTTAAAAAATAAAGAATAGTGCTACAATCAGCATCATATGCAGACTGATTTAGTTACTTATTTGGCGGTAGCGGAGAAAAAAGTTAAACAATCTCCCGCTCAAACTTTCATTTTATCTATTTTAGCGGGAGTTTTTATTGCTTTGGCAGGCGCGCTAGCAACTACTGTTTCTTGGCAAATTGATAATATTAGTTTGGCAAAACTGTTAGCGGGTTTGGTTTTTCCTGTTGGTTTAATATTGGTAATTATGTGGAAAACAGAATTATTTACGGGCAATATTTTATTGTTAGTTGCGTATTGGCAAGGAAAAATTAAAGGAAAAGAGTTATGGCGGAATTGGCTGCTCGTATATTTAGGTAATTTTATTGGTGCGCTTTTAATTGTGAATTTACTTTATTATTGTTGGAGCGGTAATGAAAATTTACTTTTGTCGTTGGCGAAAATTGCGGAAAATAAGATTAATTTATCAATTTTAAAAGCTTTTATTTTGGGTGTTTTGTGCAATTTTTTGGTTACTTTGGCTGTCTGGTGGGGTGTTACTAAAACCACTTTCTTAGAGAAATTAGTTTTAATTTTTTTACCAATTTTCACTTTTGTTGTCCTTGGGTTTGAACACAGCGTGGCGGATATGTTTTATTTGCCTTGGGCGAAAATTATCTTTGATAATACTTCATGGTTGAGTTTAAGTATAAGTTTGTTGTTTATTACTTTGGGGAATATTGTTGGCGGTGCTATTACGGCGCTTATTCTCAATTCACAGCAGAAATAAGTTATAATAGTATAAATAATGTTTAAAAATCATAAAAAAGCTTATCTTTGGTTCGCGATGGGAATGTCTTTTTTAGGCTTGATGTTTTTCACCGTTTCTTTAGTAGCAACGATGTCAGATAATAAGATGGCGATTCATGAACGTGAACGTAAACTCTATTTTGATCGTAAGATTTTGCCAGACCATCTTTTTTATCCGGTTTTGATGGCAATTGATCGTTTGGAATTGGAAATGTCCAATTCAGAAGAGCAAACTTTATTGCGGATGGATTATGCGGGCAAGCGTTTAGAGGCTGCTAAAGCTCTTTTTGAGCAAGATAAAAATGAATTAGCTTTTATAACTTTAGGTAAAGCTCATCAATATCTTTTGCAGGCTAATAATGACATTTTAGAGCAAAGTCAGGAAGCACGTTACGGTGTTTTTGTGAAAAAATTAAATCAGCAATTTATTCTTGATTATCAAGAGCTGGCTCCATATTTAAGTGATGCGCAAAAAGCTACGGTGGACGGCATGATTCAAGAATTAGAAGTTTTTAATCCAAAACAAGTTTTATGAAATGTCCTTTTTGCGGTTGCTCTCAGGGTGTAGTCTTAGATTCTCGAGACACGCCGGACGGCGAAGCAGTCCGGCGCCGACGACGCTGTGAGAAATGCGGGCAACGTTTTACTACTTACGAAAGAGCGGAAGAATTAGAAATTCGAGTAATTAAGAAGAGCGGTAAAAAAGAGTCTTACGATCGGGAAAAATTGCGTCGTGGAATTGTTAAAGCAACTTGGAAACGGCCTGTTTCTAGAGAAAGTATCGAGCAGCTTTTGGACGAGGTAGAGAAAAAATTACGCGCACGCGGTAAAAATGAAGTTACTAGCGCTCAAATTGGCAATTTAGCTATCGCAGGTTTAAAAGATTTAGATAATTTATCCTATTTGCTTTTTGCTTGTGTTTATCGTGATTTTTCTAGTTTGGAAGATTTTAAGCGGGAAATTGATAGATTATCTTAATCTAAGATTTTTTGAAATTTAAATTTGGTTGTCGCTCTAAAGCTTGTATATCAGCGAAGTGGTGGTTTTGATAATGCCAAAGGGCGGCTAAAGCAATCATGGCGGCGTTGTCGCCGCAAAGACGTTTATTGTATGGGAAGTGGATCGGCAATTCGTACTTTGCGGCGACTTTTCGCACTAAAGTGCGAAAGCACACATTTTGTGCTACGCCGCCGCCCACAAAAATTGTTTTAAAAGGTGTCTGAGCTGGGCTATTTTGGTAATAGTTAAGCAATTTATCTAGCTTATAAGTGAGATGACGAAAAACTCCTGCTTGACTACTAGCAGCTAAATTAGCCAAAGTTTGACGATCAAGTTTTTTGTCATCCATTTTTCCTATTAAATTGCGAGCATAAGTTTTGAGACCAGAAAAACTTAAGTCGTAATCATAACGTGTAGTTAAAGGTAATGGAAAAGGAAAAACTTGGCTGTCGCCAGTTTTTGCTAGTTGCTCAATTACTGGCGCTGCTGGATAACCTAAATTAAGCAGGCGCCCAATTTTATCTAAACATTCGCCGGCTGCATCATCAAGAGTTTCACCGATAATTTCATATTTTCCAACTTGATCCATTTTAATAAATTGACTGTGACCGCCGGAAACTAAAATTCCTAAGACTGGAAATTCGAATTTAAAGGTTTGTTTTGATGTTGAATTAGCTTGAGCTAGTGGGGAAAGAAGGTGTCCTTCTAAATGATTAATGCCAATCAGCGGCAGTTGCTGCTTTTGAGCTAATTCTTTTGCTGCACGAATACCTATTTCTAAAGCTGGTGCTAGTCCTGGACCAATCGTCACCGCCACCGCGTCTAAGTTTTCTATTTTTAAGTGAGCTGCTTTTAAAGCAGTAGCAATTACTGGTTGAATGTTTTCTTGATGTGCTAATTTAGCCACGGTGGGAAAAACTCCACCATAAGGTTTGTGCAATTCGATTTGCGAAGAAATAGTATTACTTAAAATCGTGTAGCCGCTGAGAACGGCAGCGCTGGTTTCATCACAACTGGTGTCGATACCTAAGATATAAGTCATAATTGGATAATTGTAATTTCTCTAATATTTTCTTTAGTAGGTAAAATTTTAATTTTAAGTAGAGGGCTGGTTGGCGTAAAAAACTGAGCGATGTTTTCGAACCATTCAATGACAATTAGATTGTTTGGTCGCACTAACTTTTCTACTTCGAGTAAATTAAAAGTGTTTTGTTCGTTAATAGTCCAGACGTCTAAATGATAGAGAACGCCGGTGCTTTTTTTAAGTTGATAAGGGTATTCTTTGAGATAGGTATAAGTGGGCGAAGTGAGATTGGTTTTGATCTGTAAACTTTCGCCTAATCCTTGCGCAAAAACGGTTTTACCAGCGCCCAAAGGTCCGTCAAGAGCGATAATTAAACCGGTTTTTTCTAATTGGGAAAAATTTTGTTTAAGAATTTTGTCAGCTATTTTTTTTGTTTCTTCATCTGAATCAGTCCAAATTTTTTCTACTTTAGCTGTTGTTTTCTCGAGTTGAATATTTTTATTATCGCGCACTATCGTTGGACTACTAGTAGTTGTGTCGATTACTAGAGAGGGCGGATTTTTTGGCAGCGTGCCAGCATCAACGATCAAATCAATTTGTGATTTTTGTTTTTCAGAAAGATGGCTAAGTAAATCAGAAATGGAATAAGGCGCTTTTTTGCCAGCGCTGTTGGCGGAAGTGGCAGTTACTGGTCGGCCAAGATCACTAATTAATTTGAGCAAAAAAGCGTGATTTGGAATACGGATTCCTAAAGTATTTTTTTCATTAGTTAAGCCTGGAGCCGTTTTTTTTTTTTTCTGTGTGATAAAGGGTACAGTCCCAGGCAAAAAAATTGAGTAAATTTTGCGAGCTTGTTCATTTAAAAAGACGTATTCTTCCGCCATTTTTTGATTGCTGCAGGCAATAGAAATGGCTTTGCCAGTTGGTCGACGTTTATAATTAAGCAGTTTTTGAACAGCTTTTTTGTTGGTGGCATCTACAAGGGCTCCGTAAACGGTTTCTGTTGGATAAATAACTAATCCGCCTTGTTGCAGAGTAGCCAAAGCTTGAATTTGGGCGTCAGAATTATTAAAATCAATAATTTTCATGAATGATTAATTAAGAACGGATATTATACCGCAAAAGCGGAAAAAGTGCGAGTGACCGGCATTTTTGTGTGTAATAACTGAGTGGTCTAGAAAAATTACTTTTTATGATATACTACCGTTGCGTCTGGACGTTAACCTTATTGATGGGGGAAAACGAAAACGGTCACTGCTCTTTGACAATTACTTTCAAAAAACAATGATGAATGGAGGAAACTGGAGTGGATGCAACTTTGCGAATTCCAGAGGGAACCACTGAAATTGCTCAAAGGCAATTTATGAACAATGCCGCCGTGAAGCACGTTCACGCGCCAAGAAGTCTACGAATTATCTATCCCCAAGCTTTTGAAAATTGTCCTAATCTTACTACTTTCGTAATGGAAGAAGGAGAATTGGAAAGAGTGGGCGGTTGGGCATTTTCGAATAATCCCTCTTTGGAAATGGTGGTGCTGCCCAATGTGAGGGATATCAACATCAATGCTTTCGAAAAATGTCCTAAACTGGAATCGGTAATCATTGGCGAGAGAATTTTCGTTTTGTTAGGTTGACGACAATCAGACGGAATAAGCGACGAATTAAGTTTTTAAGGCGTCGCTTTTTTTATTGAAATTGATTATTGATGTGATATAATAGGGGACTGTTGAGTGCGGGAATAGCTCAGTTGGCTAGAGCGTTTCCTTGCCAAGGAAAAGGTCGCGGGTTCGAGTCCCGTTTCCCGCTCAAACTTAAAAATTCTCCAAAGTGGGAATTTTTTTGTTGACGTTTGTTTTTTTATGACGAGCTATCTGCCTCAGGCATGATTCGAGTCCCGTTTCCCGCTCAAACTTAAAAATTCACCTGATGGTGGATTTTTTGTTAAGAGTTGCGTTATAATAAAAAAGTTCGGAGTGTGGCGCAGTTGGCTAGCGCATACGCCTGGGGGGCGTGGGGTCGCAGGTTCGAGTCCTGTCACTCCGACTTAAAGTTGACGTTTGTTTTTTTATGACGAGTTATCTGCCTCAGGCATGATTCGAGTCCTGTCACTCCGACTTGAGGTTGACGTTTATTTTTTTTAGAGAAAATTATTCTTCAGTTGCTGGTTCGACAATTTCTTGATAGATTTCGCCGGTTTCATTTTGTACAACTAAATTGCGTGGTTTTTTGGCGAATTCCATGGTCGCTGTGGGGTAAGTAAAAGCCATGGTTACAATATCTCGCGGTCCGGGTTCTTTTTCTGCCACTGTAATTACGGTTTTATCACCCACGATTTTGCTATTAATAATCGTAATGCTATAGCCGCCAGTATTTTTTTCTCCCATACTGACTACCAGCTCGAAACCGTTTTCTGTTTCTAGCCAGTAATAAGTTTTTCCTGGATTGTTTTTAGTTTTACTAATATGGTCAACTGTTTCTCTGAGCTGCAAGTTTCCGCCTTCCTCATTTTTCTCTTGGCGGATAACTTGGCTTTGATAAGTGAAAAGAGTGACTAAAGCCACAATTACTAAACCAAGTAAGCCGATAATTATGATAAGGGAATGATCTTTTTGCATGCTTTATTTTAGCATTTCTGTGGCGGTAAAGAAAGCGCCCGGGTTGGATAATTCCAACTCGGGCGCGAAGCCGGTTCTTACTTAAACGAAGGCAGCAACGAGCCTTTGCGGCAAGGCGAAAAATTCCACGTTTTTGATAACATAGTTACCAACGATGGAATTTTGCGTGGTCTGATTGCGAACGATTTCTGCCTTGGGGCAATTATCGTTTCGCCAGTTGCTGTCGGAGTGTCCGAGATAGGTGGCCACAATAATTTCGTTTTTGCTTTGTGTCTCAGCTTGAAGAGAAACAAAGTCTCCCGAAATTTTGCGCCCCTTTTCTTGAGCCAGTTTGTAGATGCGGATAGAGTTGTCACTGTTCAATGGAAATCATCCTCCCCAGTTTTATTCTTACGCCAGCTCTTTAGGCATGGCGTAGAAACCATAGATAAACACCTTGTCATTGAGATGATATTGCAATTGACCGAACAGATTTTCGTCCAAATCTTCAATGTAGCTTTGGATATGACCACTGTCTTTGTCAAAGGTTTGGTAGACAGCAACCGCTTTTTCGTTAATAGCTAGTTGCTCTTGCAGATCTGGCCAGCTATTGGCCTTAATAATGGTTCCATTTTTGTTTTGCACTTGTTGCACTAAACTTATGAAACCGATGGATCCGTCAACTCGCATCTGATAATCACTCCTCAGTTTTTTTGTTAAGTAAAAGAGCCGAACTTTTATTATATCCTATAATCTTTATTTTGTCAAGTCTGGAGGAGAATTAAAATGATTATTTTTGCTGCAATTTTGCGGTAAATTGGGCTTGACACTTTAGCAGTTGACTGCTATAATTGCTAAATTAGATTTCAGCAAGTTGTCTATTTTAGATATGACAAAGTAGGCAATAAAGCAATAGAAATTAAGGCTATTTTAATTTTGAGAAAGGAGCAAGAAATGAAAATTTCTGTGAAAAAATTGCAGCCGTTAACTGGCTACGTTTTAGTGGAACCAACGGAGAAAGAAACGCAAACGGCTTCTGGAATTATTTTGCCGACCAATGAAACGGAAAAACCTCAATATGGTACGATTTTAGCTTTGGGTGAAGCAGAATGTAATTGCGGCAAAGATTGCCAATGCGGTAAGGATTGCGCTTGCAAAACAAGCGATCTCAAAGTTGGTGATCAAGTTGTTTATAAAAAATGGGGCGGCAATGATGTCAAAATTGATGATGTTGAATATCAATTTTTAAAGTATGAAGACATTCTGGCTAAGATTGCTAAATAAATTAAATTACAAAAATCTGTTCAATAAAATTAATAATATAAATTTGAGAAATTTTATTTGAGGAAAGGAAAATTTTATGGCAAAACAATTAATTTTTGGAGATGAAGCACGACAGAAAATGTTAACTGGCGTTAATAAATTAGCTGCCGCTGTCACTACTACTTTGGGACCGAAGGGCCGCAATGTAGCGCTCGATCGTTCGTGGGGGAGCCCAAATGTTACTCATGATGGAGTGACAATCGCAAAAGAAATTTCTTTGGAAGATAAGTTCGAAAACATGGGCGCGCAAATGGTGAAAGAAGCGGCCGCTAAAACTAATGACGCTGCTGGTGATGGTACAACCACTGCCACTTTGTTGGCGCAAAAAATTGCTGACAACGGGATGACTTTGGTGACAGCCGGCGTGAATCCGATGATTATGAAAAAAGGAATTGAAAAAGCAGTTAATGCAGTGGAAGCGGAAATTTCTAAAATTGCTAAACCAGTGCAAGAAAGTGAATGGCAAAAAGTAGCTGCTATTTCTGCTCAGAGTGAAGAAATTGGCGGAAAAATTGCTCAAGCACTTAAACTGGTTGGTAAAGATGGCGTGGTGGAAGTGGTGGAAGGCAAAACCATGGAAATCACTATCGATCATAAAGAGGGCATGGAGTTTGATAAAGGTTACGCTTCGCCGTACTTTATGACTGATCCAGATAATATGGAATCGATTATTGAAGAACCGTTGATTTTGGTGACGGACCACAAAATTTCTAATATGCAGGCTGATCTTTTGCCAATTTTGGAAAAGATCATGACGCAAACTAAAAATTTTGTGATCATTGCTGACGATATTGAAGGTGAAGCTTTGACAACTTTGGTAGTTAACAAATTACGTGGCACTTTTAACGGTTTGGCTGTTAAAGCTCCTGGCTTTGGTGATCGTCGTAAAGAAATTTTGCAAGATATTGCAGTTTTAACTGGGGCAAAATTTATCAGTAGCGATACAGGTATGGCTTTAAAAGATGTCCAATTGGAAGATTTAGGTCGTGCTGATAGTGTTCGCAGCGACAAAGATAGCACTCGCATTGTTGGCGGCAAAGGCAGTAAAGTAGATATTAAGGAACGAGTGGCCGCTATTGAAAAAGAAATTTCTAAGTCAACTTCGGAATTTGATAAAGAAAAACTATTGGAACGCAAAGCCAAGTTGGGCGGCGGTGTGGCAGTGATTCAGGTTGGCGCTACTACCGAAATGGAAATGAAGAATTTGCAGGAGCGAGTCAAAGACGCCAAAGAAGCTACTAAAGCAGCTATTGAAACTGGGATTATTCCTGGCGGCGGCGTGACTTTCTTGCGTGCTGGTAAGGTTTTGGCTAATTTGAAAACCGACAATAAAGATGAAGCGGAAGGCGTGGAGTTAATTAGCCGCGCTTTGGAAGCTCCAATTCGCATGTTGGCGGAGAACGCTGGCGTAGATGCTGGTTGGGTAGTGCAAAAAGTGAAGGAAAATAAGGAATTTAATTACGGTTTCAACGCTTTAACTGAAGAATTCGGTGATTTGGTTGATCAAGGTGTAATTGAGCCGGCAAAAGTGGCTATGTCTGCTTTACGCAATGCTGCTAGCGTGGCGGCGATGATTCTAACCACAGAAGCTTTGGTGACCGATGCTCCTGAAGAAAAGAAAGCTGCTCCAGCTATGCCAGACATGAGCGGTATGATGTAAGCTTTTTTGCAACAGAAATAAATAAAATCCCCTGATTTTTCAGGGGATTTTTGTTACAATACGATGATTATGAAAGCTTTTTACGCTGGCAGTTTTGATCCGTTTACCAATGGGCATTTGTATGTGTTGCGCCAGGCGGCACAGATTTTTGATCAAGTAATCTTAGGTATTGGACAAAATCCTAATAAAAAACGAAACTTTTCTGCGGGGAAAATGAAAGAACTTATTGAAAAAGTTTTAAAACAGGAGGGTTTAAATAATGTGTCAGTGGTTGTTTACGATGGCTTAACTGTGAAAGCGGCTGAAAATGTCCAAGCACATTTTCTAATTCGTGGCTTGCGTAACGGTGTTGACTATGATTATGAAGAAAATTTAGCTCTTATTAATCAAGATATTTCTGGTTTAGAAACAATTTATTTTCGTGCCGGTGACACAGCTCACGTTAGCGCTAGCGGAGTAGTTCAGCTTTGGCGCGGAGGAGTGGACGTGAAAAAATTTGTGCCAGAAATTGTTTATCGAGCGATATTGGCGCCGTCACTGGATTGAGTCACTACCGTGCCGGCGATATCGAAATATTTTTCTGCTTTAGTGTCTGTAATTGTTAAGACACCAACAAAACAACCGGCACATTTTAAGCGACTCGGAGTTAGATCGATTGTATAGTTGAGCTCATCATATTCTGGCAAAGTTTTAACGTAATTCATCACTTGTTCGAGAGCAAAAGCTTGGTCATTGGGTACGGTTGCAACGACCTGGGGTTCTTGTTCAGAAAACATTGGTATAAATTTCCAAATTAAGAAGCCCACACAAGCAAGAATTAAAATGACTAAAACAATTGAGAGAATTTTTTTCTTCATGCAGCCAGTATAAAGCATTTTTGTTCAAAAGTCAAAAATAAAACTCGATAGTATATCTAAATTTTGTTGGTTTACTTTTTAAAATTGAGCAGAAAGGTAAGTTTATGTTAGCACCAGTGAAAAAAATTTATTTAACTCAGAATTTTGGCGAAAATCCAAGTTCGTATTTGCGTTTCGGCTTAAAGGGTCATAATGGTTTGGATTTTCGCGCTTTTTTGCCATCAGGGGAACGCTGCTATCAAGCTGGTAAAAGCGAAATTTTTGCTCCTCATGACGGCAAAATTATTGAAAATGCTTTTGATGCCAGTGGTTATGGTTATTACGTAAAAATTGAGAATGAAAAGGAAGGCTCGGTTTTAGGTCATTTCGCCCAACTGAGTTCTAAAAAAGTTGGCCAATCGGTGACGCAAGGTGAACTAATCGCTTATCAAGGTGTAACGGGCAATGCCACTGGTATTCATTTACATTGGGGTTATTATCAAAAACCTCGCCAGCGCAATAATGGCTACAATGGCTTTATTAATCAAAAAGATTTATTTGTGGAAAACACCGCTGAATTAGAACCAACAATGACTATTAGCCAAAAACTTTTTGCGGAGTTGGTTGGCAAAGCTACTAAATATGATGAAGCGGTATCTTTGGGTAAATTGTGATTTTTTCCTGAATCAGCAATTGAACTTTCTTTTTTTATAATTAAATTATTAAAAGAGAAAGGGATTTATGGCGGACAAACGTGAGCGCATGCAAAAGAAAGATCATTTGCCTACTTGGGCGACAGTGGTAATTACAATTATTGTTACTTTAATTGTGGTTTTGTTAGTTTGGGAAATTATTAAGCGCGACACTAAGGATCAATGGACACGCGATATTACAACCGGTATCGAAAGAACTGGCACCGATTTGCGAGACGATTGGGATCGAAGAGATGATAAAGATAAAAACAAATCTTCTACTACCGCCACTGCTGCTCCAACTACAAAAACCAGTACTTCAACTTCTGATTTAGAAACTTGGTTGGAAAATTGGCAAGCGGTGGATTGCGTGATCACTGATTTAAATACGGATGATCAGATGATTTATGAAACGAATGCTAATTTTACTAAAGTTCGTTTTGAAGATGTAGATGGTGGTTTTATTGTTGATCGCGATTGGACTTACACTTGGGATAATAGCACGATGACAGGTGTGAAAATAAAAACCAATTTAAATGACGTGCAGGAAAATTTAGTCATGGCTTTGCCAGCTACTGATAGCAGCACTGACACTTATGAAGTTGATTGCTACAGTCCTGGACAAGTTGATACACGCCGCCCAAGCGGAATTAGTTTTGACGAAACGATCAAGGTTAACAACTAATGAGTTAAAAGGAAAATTTCATGAAGCCCTTTCCAAGCTGAAAGTAGGAAAGGGCTTTTTAAGCTTTTAACTTTAGTTTAAACATTATTAATGACAATGAGAGAAAAATATAAAGAGGAGACAAATGCCAGAATCTTTAGATAAGAATTTAGAAGCAGCGGAAGCGGTAGTTATTGATTCAAAATCGCCTAACTATTGTTGGTTATATTTAATTGGCGGTTTAGCGGTTGGTTTATTAATCGGTTGGTTGCTTACCT
>JAUNST010000051.1 GCA_030539095.1 bacterium | reverse complement strand
TTGTTCCAATTTTCCTTCTACGATTAAATGAGTGATGCTGCCACTTAAGCAAGCAGTAGTAACGATCAAACCTTCTGGCTCGGCAAAAAGTGTTTCTTCGTCGATCCGTGGTTTATAAGAAAAACCTTCAAAATTAGCAATAGAAACCATTTTTAAAAGGCGCCGGTAACCAACATTATTCTTTGCTAAAACTAACAAATGATTTTGATCGCTGCCCGGCCGCACTTGTTTTTCAAATCTCGATTTGGCGGCCATGTACATTTCGCAACCGATAATCGGCTTCACTTTGCCTTCGGTGGCCATGGCGGCATTGTAAAATGCCAAGTTGCCATACATATTGCCGTGATCGGTAATTGCCACCGCTTTTTGTCCCAGCTCTTGCACTTTCGCCATCAACGGCTTAATGCGGCACAAACCGTCGAGTAAAGAATACTCCGTGTGTACGTGGAGATGGACAAATTCTGGTTTTGTGGTTGGCGTCATAGCGTCGATTGTTTTAAGGCGGCTTTAATAAACTCACTAAAAAGCGGATGCGGAGTTAAGGGCCGACTTTTGTATTCTGGATGGGCCTGAGTGGCGACAAAAAACGGATGAACTTTTTTTGGTAACTCGATCATTTCCACAAAGAAATCGTCTGGCGAAGTACCAGAAAAAATTAAACCTTTTTCACTTAACAAATCACGGTATTCGTTATTAACTTCGAAACGATGGCGATGGCGCTCGCTTACTAAACCCTTTTTGCCATTTTTGAAAGCTTGAGCTTTATCATAAATTTGATAAATAAAACTATCTTTTTTCAAAACAGCGTCATAAGCGCCCAAACGCATGCTCGCGCCTTGACCTTTAATGCGCTGGCGCTTGTCGTCCACCGGAATATCGTGTACCACTGGATACTTAGTTTTCGGATCGATTTCGGTGGTATTAGCATCTTTTAAGCCAGCTACGTGGCGCGCAAATTCAATCACTGCCAATTGCATCCCGTAACAAAGACCTAAATATGGCACTTTATGCTCGCGGGCATATTGAATTGCGGCGATTTTGCCTTCCGCCCCGCGAGCACCCCAACCGATAGGCACAATAATTCCATCCACTTCTTGTAAGTCTTTAAGAGCTTGCGGATTTTTCTTTTCTAATTGCTCCGATTTAATAAATCGCAAATCTAGATTCATTTCGGCTGCATTCACTGCATGATTAATTGCTTCTAGTAAAGAGGCGTAAGAGTCGCGCAGTTCGTAATCGCCACTACTGAGATATTTAGCGATAATTCCGATTTTAACAGTTTTTTGCTTTTTACTTTCAATTTTTTTGACCATCTTTTCCCAATCGGCAAGGTCGACTTTTTTTGCTGGTAAACCAAGTTTTTTAAGTACTTTTGCCCCAAAGTTTTGTCGTTCAAAAATCAATGGCAGCTCGTAAATACTATTGCAATCTGGATTAGAGATGATATCTTCCTGAGAAAGACTGCAGTAGTAAGCCACTTTTTCTTTACGTTTCTCGTCAATATCGATGGCGGCCCGCCCAACCACAAAATCTGGTTGAATATTCATGGCGTTTAATTGTTTGACAGAAAGTTGTGTTGGTTTGGACTTGAGCTCATTGATGTGGTCTGGCTTGGGGAAATAGGTTACATGAACGTGAACAACGTTGTCCGGTTCTTGAAGTTTGAGAATTCGGTTGGCTTCGTAATAAACGATGTTCTGATATTCGCCGGCACAGCCGCCTAATTCAATTAAAATAATGTCGAAACCTTCGGCGGCTTTTTTAATCCGACGGATAACTTCTTCCGGCACATAGGGAATAGCATCCACAGTCAAACCTTTATATTTAAGATTGCGAGTGTCGTCAATCACCGACTGATAAATTTGGCCAATCGTGGTGTAATTTTTCAAACTTACTTCTGCGCCCAGGAAACGCTCGTAAGTGCCTAAGTCCAGATCGGCTTCCGTGCCATCTTCGCAAAGAAAAACGTCACCGTGCTCTACTGGATTGATATTACCAGAATCGAGATTGAGATAATTTTCACACTTAATATTGGTGACTTTATAGCCGCGCGCCTTGAGCGTCACGCCAAGGGAAGCAGCAGTTACACCCTTACCCAAACCAGATAAAACACCACCGGAAACAAAAATGTATTTCATGCCTGCATTTTACCTCAAAACGCTGGCAAAACAAGCCCTTGTTTTATGCACTTTTTCATGCTAGAATAGCTTCCCTTTGGCGGCGCAGTGCATCGTTTTTTGTTTTGGAAGAAGTGGCAAACTTATTTAGTTGGCCGACGATACTTTTGGCACAAAGACCATCTGATAACCGAGGTAGTTAGTAGCTTTTAAAAAAGTACTCAGTTTTGGATCGCCGTCCTGAGAAAACGAACGGTAAAGTCCGGCTCTATTGAGACCGAGCGCGCGCGAGGCAGCGGAAAAATTTTGCTTCTTCATCACATTGCCGAGCGCGCGCGCAATTAATTTAGAATCACCGCTTTCTGAAGCCGCTGCTAAATAAGCATCAATATCTTTTTGATTGTTGAGAAAATTTGTGCCGTCATATTCGATAAGTTTGGTCATAATTAATGTTGTATATTAAAGTATACAATTTGTCAAGAAGAAATTACTTCTGATTTTCAGAACGCACTTTTTTAATTAAAGCCTCATAAACCAATTTTTGGTAAAAATTTCTTTTAGCATCGACCAGATCTTAAAGTTACTCTCGCAATCCAAAGTAGCTTTGAAACCTCGTCCGATCATCAAAGCTTGGTCAGGTTGATAATCGACCGCTGCTAAGCTATAACGCGATTTTTCCGATTCTGTCCAAGAAGTAATATTAATCATTTGATTAATTTGGGAACCTGGCACGCCGTAATTCCGACAAAAGTTTTCTTTATTATTTAAAACTCCCATCACAAGTAAAATAACCGTGCAAATCATGAAAATAGTCGTGATAGCTTTGTTGATTTTAAAAGAAAAAAATGAAAGGACAAAAATTGAAATAATCTCAAGTAGCCAAATCCAAGGATTAGTAATATTGAGTAAAAAAAAGAAAAAACTCAGCCATAATAAAAGGTAAGCGAGAACGATAATCGCTACAGAAACATTGTCTCTTTTACTTTTCATATATTTTTCGATTTTAAATATCGCCCAAACTTGTAGTCATAATAACAGCGAAAACGAGCCATAAAATGCCGATTGAGAAAAACAGGGCGGCGGCATAAATAAATTTGTTATTGGCGGCTTGCTTTTTATGTTTGTCTTCGCCAGCTTTGAAACGAGCAACGATGCCCCAAATTAAAAATATAGCAGGAGTAATGAGAACGGTAAATAAAAAGCGGGCGCGCATAAAGTTATTATAGCAAGAAAAGATGTTACAATCACTTTACTATGCGAACAGAATTAAAATACATAGAGCTAAAAACTGGTTATGGCAACGAAAATGGACCAGCGTGGATTGGGCGAGCTTTGCCATCAAAAAGTGGACGGGCTTTTTATTTTAATGGCAAAGCTTTTCGTCGAATTAGGTTTTTAAATGTTAGTAATTATGTCAGCGATGACGACGAAGATTATTGGATTTCTGGAGTAAAAAAATCTGGCAGTAATCGTTCAGTTCATGGGAGCGGAAAAATTATGTTGCAAAAGTTGGCGGTGGAAGAATTTTTGGTGCATACTGGACAAGAAAAAGTGGACACGCGACTGTACGATATCGTCGATATTCCAGATGATTTTTCGGCAAAAGAAAAACAGTTAGCGGCGCGATAAAACGCAAAGAAATCTTCAATTTTGCTTTTACTAAAGTCTAAAGTTATAATATTTGAATATGGATCTTGGAACAATTGCTGCAATTGCAGTGGTTAATAGTCGGAACAAAACAAGCAAATCCTCTTTAGGGATAGGCTTTCTCTTGAAATTGGTTGGGTGGATAGTAGTATTTATTATGGTTGGACTGAGCGCTCTAGTTTTATTAATCTCATGAGAATTCTCTCTATAATCTTTCTTGTTTTAGGTGTCATTAGTGTTTTACTCGCTCCGTTTACTAGTGCAACTCTAGTCGGCGGGATTTTATTTTTTGCTTTATCGGCGTTGTTTGGTTATTTGAGAAAAGCAAGTAAACAAAGGCAGACTACGAACGAGCTCCTAGAGCAACAAGTGCAAGAATTGAAGAGCGCCAGGGTGCTCAAAGCGGCTGAGACTCATATAAAAACGGCGATATAAGCGAAGAAGAGGCTTTAGCTCAGTTTAAGGAGCTTAAATTGAGCAAGGACTGATACTTCTTTTTGTTTTTGGCAATAATTTTCGCAGCCGGACTGAGTGCGCTATTGTTATTTTT
>JAUNST010000016.1 GCA_030539095.1 bacterium | reverse complement strand
TTTTTCGCCCTTGGTCTTGAGGTAATTATGCGGTAATTATGCGGGAATAAATATTTAGTTAATCAGCTTTTGTATCTAACACTTGGTTAACTAAAGCGTCTGCTCGAGCATTCTCAGCTCTGGGCACATGGATTATTTCTGGTTCCAAATTTAATTCTTTTAAAAGTTTTTGACATTGGTCGCAAAGAATTTGCATCCGAGAATCCTTAATCTTCCAACGACCAGAAAGCTGTTCTACCACCAATTTTGAGTCCAACTTAAGAGTTAAATGTTTTAGCTCTTCCGAACTGTTTTTAAGCCATTTTAAGCCGCTTAAAACCCCTAAATATTCAGCTTCATTATTTGTTTTAACTCCCAAATACAAGCCTTGTTCAAAAATCACTTTTTTCTTGCCATCATAAACGACAAAGGCGCAAGCGCTTTTTCCAGGATTGCCACGAGAACCACCATCAGTGAAAATTAAATAATTCATTCGTCTTTAATTGCAATTACTAAAACACGGCCATCTTCTTCGTCTTGCGAAAAACTGGTGAAGTTAGAAAGTTTAGGATCTTCACTAATCGTTTTATGAACAAAAAAGCGTTCGCCTGAATTCAAGCGATAAAGCCGATAATCGCCGCCATATTGTAAAATTTTAGCTACACCTTTTTCGATCATGGCGTAAATTTTTTCTTCTCTCGCGTCACGATAATCATTAATATTAACAATCAATCTTTTTTCGCCTAGCTCATCGTTGTAAACCGTACGCAAAAGTCGTTGTAGGGCGGAAATTGTGTCTCCATGATGACCAATTAAAATACCTGAGTCTTGTTCGGCTAAAGCAATTTTTAAAGTCATTGTCTCTGGACTGTCTTCAACAATAATCTCGTAATTTTCCATCAAGAGAAGATCTAAAAGTTTTTCTAAGTATTTTTCGATTTTCATAACAAACTTTACTAATTAATCTTGTTTATTAATAAAACATTTTTTGAGTCGGTGCCAATAAATCGTAATCCCGCCCCAACCGCTAATTAATACCTGTTGACCAATACTAAAAATCGTGCTTACTACCCAATATAGACCCAATCCCGACGGAAGTTTTAAAGCGATAAAACCAGTCATAAATGGCAAAATGAAAAGCATTTGTTTTTGCATCGTAGCAGCCATTTGAGCAGTGTCGTTTTCTTTTTCGTTTAATTCCTGAATCGCTTTCTTTTTAGAATTATCTGGTACCACATCGCGAACTTCTCCTCCAGGAAGAGTCATAATCGATAAAAATAGTTGACTTAAAACCGCTAAAACGGGAATTACATAAAGTGGGTCCGGCTGTGTTAAGTTGAGCCAAAAGAAATTGACGTTAGTTAAATTTTCCAAACCCATTAGTTTTAGTAAAACTTGATAAATAATAATCAGCATTACTATCTGTAAAATTTGTGGCAAACAGCCGGAAATAGGATTAACATTGTATTTTTTATAAAGCTCCATTTGCGCAAGTTGCAAAGCTTGAGGATCGTTTTTGTATTTTTTTTGTAAAGCTTTTACTTCTTCGCTCATTGCTTGCATTTTTTTCATCGACTTAAGCGATTTATAGGTAAAAGCAAGGGTGATTCCACGAAAAACTAGAGTAAAAATAATAATTGAAAAACCTAAGTTGCCGACTAAATCATTAATTGCTAAAAGAATGTTTAAAATTGCATCAATTAACCAAGACATAGTTTATTTTCTTTCGAAGAAAGCTATTATACCATTAAAAACATTTAAGCAGCCGAGCGATCCCTTTTTTAAAGCCTCGCCAGCCGTTTTTCTCAACTTGAAAAAGTAAATATTCGCTACAAGTGGGATTATGTTTGCACTCACTCACATAACCAAAAACACTCAGCAATAATGTTCTTCGCAACTGATGAGTGTTTTTATAAACAAAAATAATTGCTCGCGTAGCTTTTAGAAGAACAAAGCGGCTAAATGCCTTTGCGGACGACAGTGAGTTTTTTGCGACCTTTATCACGACGGCGTTTTAAAACCTGTCTACCTTTGGCGGTAGTCATTCTTTTGAGAAAGCCATGCTTACGCATTCTCTTCTTTTTTTTAGGTTGCCAAGTTCTTTTCATAATTTAGCCTTTATTATTTTTCTTTCTAGACTGCGTATTATATCACAAGAAAATTTAAGTAAAAGAACTAACCTTTGGGCTTAAACGGCATTACTACGTATTGCCATTTATTATTGCCTGGATCAGTGATTAAGACTGGTTTATCATGACTATTAAAGCCTAAGTTTATAACGTCATTAGTAGCTAAACTTAAAAAGTCTAATAAATAACGAATATTGAAAGCGATTTTCAAACTTTCTCCGCTTTGTTCAATAAGCTCTTGTTCGCTTTCAAAAACTCCATCTCCGAGAGAATTGGCTAAAAAATGAATTTTTTTATCTTTAATTTCTAATTTTACCACATTGTTACTCGTCCGGGCGAAGATGGTAGCTTTATTTAAATTTTTAATCAAGTCTAAACGATCAGCTTTCACTCTAGTAATAAATTCTAGAGGAATAATCTTTTCAAATGGAGGATAGTTGCTGTTTATTAACTTAGTAAAATAAGTAAAAGAATTATTGGTAAAAAAGATTTGTGCACCAGCTTCATCATATATAAAAGAAACTTTTTCTTCTTCAAAGTTTTGTAATAAAGCAACAACATCATTTATAGCTCTAGCACTCAGAATTAAGTTCTTTTCATGAAAAAATTGATCCGATAATTCTTGGCTTAAAACGGTGAGACGAAAACCATCTGTACAAACAGTTTGTAAAAGATTCCCTTCTCCTGTAAAAAGTACTCCGGTAAGAGCAGGCCGTGTTTGATCGCTGCTAGCCGTAAAAGCAACTTTTTTTTGAATAGTTTCCCAAAAATCAAGATTTATTTCTTCACCTTCTTTTTTACTCAAAGAAAAATCCGGATAGTCTTGAGCGATAAGAGGGATTAAAACCTTATCGGCGCCGTTATTTAGTAAAAGTTCTTTTTCTTTAAGTGAAAATTTTGTTTCTTCTTGATCAAAAAAGCCAACTGTCTCTAGAAAAATTTTACCATTAACCACAGTTTCACCTTCTTCTTCTATTTGAGCAGGAATTTTAACTTTAACGCCAGCGGTCAAATCGGTGGTAGTTAGCTCTAAAGAATCTTTATTTGTTTTTAAATAAATTCCTGCTAAAACAGGTAGATGCGGATGACGGTTGAGTGTTTTAGCGAGAGCTTTACTAGACAAAGTTAAGTCTTTTTGTTTAAGAGTGAATTTCATATGACCTTTCAAAGGTTATTTTGATTATATCAAATTTTTATTTTTTCTTGTCTTTATTTATTCTCTTATATTAATATATAAAAATAGTTTTAGTAGTAGAGAAGGAAAACTTTAGTGAAAAACTTCGCTTTTTCTTGAGTAAATTACCTTTAGCCTACTTGTGAATAAAAGTGCATAAATACTAAGCGCGAAAGTGGAAAATAAAAGTGCATAAACTGAAAATAAATGGAAAAAAAATTATTTTTGCACCACTCAACTCACTTTTGCATCTCAATTGCACCACTGTTCAACCGATTAATGCACTTATTTTTCCACTAAAAAGTGGAAAACTTTTTTAAAAAGAGCTGCTCAAAAGAGATGTTTTTATCGCTTCTATTTCTTGAGCTAAAAGAGGATCTTTATTAATTTGATCATTAATCTTTTGGACGCCATGAAGAACGCTGGTGTGGTCACGATTAGAAAAGATTTTGCCGATCTCGCCATAGCTTAAGCCGAGTTCGCTTTTTAATAAAAACATAGCGATGTGCCTGGCGTGAATAATCTCTTTTTGTCGCTTTTGACCTTTAATAATCGCTTGTTTAATTGAGAAATGATTAGCGACGATAGTAATAATTTCGTTTGGTTGTAAGCGACGATTAAGCCTTTCTTGTTGATGCTGTGTGCCTAAAATTTCTAAAACCAAATCTTGGTCTAAACTACGATGCTTTAACTCAATTTCTCCTTTTAAACTCATAATAATACCTTCGAGTTTACGGGCGCTATCAATGCGAGAAGCAATCATTTGAGCTAATTCTATTGGTAAATCAATGTTTTTTGCTTTTGCCTTTGTTAAAAGAATAGCGCTTCGAAGCTCAAAAGAAGGCTGCTGAATGTCAATTTTCAAACCAGCTTCGAAGCGCGAGCGCAAACGATCTTCTAAAAGAGCGATTTCGTGCGGCGGCCGATCGCTGGTTAAAACAACCTGAGCGTTTTGTTTAACTAAAGCATTAAAAGTATGAAAGAATTCTTCTTGGACGGCGTTTTTTCCAGCAATAAACTGAATGTCGTCAATTAAAAGAATTTGGCAAGTGCGAAATTTGTCTTTGAAGCTAAAAGCCTGTTTGTTTTGAATAGCACGAATAATTAAATTGGTGAACTCTTCGCCAGTACAGTAAATAACTTTTGTTTCTGGGGCGCGATTGAGCACATAATTGCCAATCGCCTGCATTAAATGAGTTTTGCCTACACCTACGCCGCCATAAAAGAACAAAGGGTTGTAGCTGACGCCAGGATTGCTGGCAACAGAAAGGGCGGCTACATGAGCCATTTCATTGCTGCCAGAAACGGCGAAAGAGTCAAAGTTGAAATCTGGACGAAGACCAATGCTTTTAGCGATTGCTTGAGCACGATTAACTAAAGTGGTTTTAACAACGGAAGATTCAAAAAGTCCGTCGTGAAAATCTTTTTCTGGGGCCTCTGACTGATTGAGAGAGGTCAAAATCGGTTTTTTTGCGGGAACAGCAGAATCTACTTCTTTTAGGGTAGCTTGTTGATCGAGCTGATTAAAAATAAACTTTAATTCAATCGGTCGGCCGAGCTTTTGTTCGAGAAGATTTTTAACGATTTGACCAAGATTCTTTTCAAACTGTAAAGCATTAAATGACGATGGACAAGCAAAAGTGCAAAGCCATTTATCATTGGCAAAATCTTCAATTTTTTGTAATTGACTGGTTTTTGCCCAAGCATCCACTAAGAGTGGAGAAGAAAGGGGTAATAATTCTTGACAAGTGTCTTGCCAGAGAGAAATTAGTTGGTCTCCGGACAAAACTAAACTTTCATCGTGCGACATAGAACTAAGTTATACACATAGTTTTGCACGTTTGTCAAGCACCAATTTTATCTTGGTGGCTGATAGCTATCAATAGAATAAGGATCTGTAGAGACAGCGGCTTGAGGTTCGGCCGCTGAAGTTGCTGGAGTGGAAGTTTGCTCTAAATTGTTAATCATTTGGTAAAGCGCATCTAAGCCATCGTTCCCGCCAGTCTGATTATTCACGTTTTCACTCGCAGCAGTTGGCTGGACGGAAGTTTCTGTTGGAACTTGAGCATCGACAATCTCGTCGCTAACATTTTCCGCCTGTTCTTGCTCTTGCCTTTGCAAAACTTCTTCTGGATTGGTGGTAATAACTTCGTGTTCTTCTGGGGAAGCGACAACTCGCAGCGCAACATGATTTTGCCCAGCGAAGAAAACACCTTCTCCTACGTCGGCAGCAGTTAATAATTGCTGTTCTCCTTGTGATAAGTGAAAGCTTTCGGTGAGTGCCGGCAGAGAAACGCTAGCTTGCTTCATTAAGAATTGAATAGAAGAGTTAGAAACAATAGCCTTACCATAGTCATTAGTTAAAAAGTCTTCCACATCTTGCGAAATAGTGGTGACGCCTAAATAATACTTGCGCGCTCTTTTGGCCATAGAGTAAAGAAATGAAGCGCTGTCCTTATTTTTCATAAAATACCAGGCCTCATCAACAACAAGAATTCGTTTTTTAAATTTACGCTTAACTCTAGTCCAGATGAAATCAAGAATGACGTACATGGCGATCGGCCGCAGCTCATCTTCGATTTCTTTAACTGAAAAGACGATTAAAGGGTTATCGAGATTAATATTTGATTTTTGATCAAAAAGTCCGCGGAAAGAACCAGTGATGTATTTTTCTAAACGCGTGGCTAAGTCGATAGCTGGCGGAATTTCCATGCCGATAAGCGCTTTATACAAATCTTCCATGAGAGGCGGCTCGTTGGTTTGAGTGCCTGGATCAGGTGTAATGCCTTTAGCTTTGTAAGCAGCCACAATCGCTTTATCTAGAAGCGAGCCTTGTTCAGCCGTCATTTCTCCCAACATCAATCTAAGTAGACCGTGTAGAGAAAGAATTTTTTGCCCTAATTCATTTTCACCTTCTTCATAAAGATTGGAAAGATCGAAAGGATTGATTTTTGTAGGCGAATTAAAAGAGAAGTTTAGATATTGGCCTTCCATTTTTTTAGTTAAGGCTTCGTATTCGTGCTCTGGATCGAGAACAACTACGTCGACGCCAAACATAAGCTGACGAATAATCTCTAGTTTTACAGTGTACGATTTTCCTGAACCAGATTTAGCGAAAATAACCATGTTGGCGTTTTCCATTTGGAAACGGTCAAAAATAACTAGAGAGTCATTATGCTCGTTAATACCGTACATAATACCTGTTTCCATGGATAACTCAGAAGAGGTAAAAGGAAAAGTGGTAGCGAGCGAAACCGTGTCCATATTGCGGTTAATTTTAAAGTGATCAACTCCCATTGGCAGAGTATTCTTAAAACCGTCTCCCATCTGCATAGTTGCTTGTTTGGCAATAATTAATTGAGCGCCTAAGGTTGACTTAACAGCTTTGCTAATTTTGTCTAAATTCTCTAAAGAATTAGCATAAATAGTGAGATATAAACCAAACTGAAAGAACTTATAACTGCCTTTTGCCAGCTCTTCTCGTAAAGAAACAGCGTCTTCCAATTTAACCTCAGTATCAATATTAGTAATTTTCCCTGCCCGCAAATCGGACTGTAGTTCAGCTTCCATTTCAGTGATTTTGCGCTTTAATTTTTCTAAAATATCACCGCTGTCCACTGGATAAACGAACATAGAAATATCAATGGTGGCAGGAAAATTAATGAGCGGTGAAAGCCAGTTTGCTAAGACGGAGCGAGGATAACCAGAGATAAAAAAGCTGCGTGTGTAAGTGCTGTTGATTTTTTGTTCAGTAAAGTCAAGTTCGATTGCCTCTGGAGAAATAATATCTTGAATAGTAACGAGCCCTTGAGAAAATTCTTTAATTTTCTCATAGGTCTGCTTTTCTTTTTGCAATTGCGCTTGTTGCGCAAAATCTTGATCGTTGCTGTTTTTTTTGTTTAAAAGATTATCTAAAATGCCCATGGTTATCCTTCTTGAGTCAGCTGATGACTGACAACGCCGGCGGTGACAATTGGGGCGGAATATTCTTGACTATTAATGAGTTCGACTCCCTCGTTGGAATCTGGATTATAACTATTGTAGAAAAGTTTAATAATTTCTTGAGTAGTGATTTGTCTAGCTCCAAGGCCTAGCCTGGCAAATTGGCTAATCAAATGATCTCTTTTAGCGTCTAAACTGTTTTTAGCCTTTTCAATAATGGGTTTTAATTCATAACGATTCAAATTTAAATCAGCTTGCTGATTGAGCACGTTTTTGGGGGTAGTGATACCTAGATCGACTGGATCTGCGGTGATAACTACAAAGAAGCGCTTGTCCAAAACATTACTGTTTTTAACCCAATCTTTCACAAACTCACGATAGCGAGCGATTTGCGCTTTGTGAGTAGGGTTTTTTGCTTTGGCTTCAGCATCGCTAAGATGATTAAGATAATTAGTAATATCTTTAGTTTGAGTTTTAATCACAATCTGAATAGGAAAGTTTAATGAATTGAGAATGCTGGCGTAAGCGAAGATCGCGGCATCCTGCTCTTCTTCCGAAAGGAGACCGAAATTAATTGTCCCTACTTGAATAATTTCCGATACACAGCCATTATTTAGAATAACCACGTCTTCGACGATTTCGAAAATATCAATAAACTTTTGAGTTGACGAAGCAATTTCTGCCATGAAATGATTATAACAAATTAATTGGCTTTTAGCAAAATAGGCGCAATTCCTTGGTTGTCTAAATCAATTAAAAGCTCTGGAAAAATCAATAGATCTTTTTGGGCGCTAAGAATATATTTACCTGGAGCAAGAGCTTTGTCGCTGTTAAATTCACCTTTATCGTCCGTGCGTAAGATAAATTTAAGATTATTGTTTGCGTCTTTTAAACTAAGAATTGTTGCCGCTAAAGGTTGTCCATTTTTATCAACGGTTTTTCCTCGAAGAATCATGCTTTTTTCTTCTGGATTTTCTGTTAATTCTGAAGGAGTGGCAGCAGCAGTTTTTTCTGGAATTGCTGTGGGTGGAGCGGAAATTTTATTTTCAGTTTTTGGAGCTGGAGCAACTGGAGTCGGCTTAGTTGAAGTAGTTTTTTTCTCTGCTGAAGGCGAAGCTTTTGGCACGATTGGCGGCAATGGCTTGGCCGGCATGGCTTTTTTAGGTTCAAGAACAGCGGGGGAAGTTGCGGTTTTAGTTTCGGTTTTAGCAGGAGCAGCAGGAACACTATTGAGGACAGTTTCCGTTGTTGGAGCGCTATCTGCCAGAGGTTTATTTTGTGGCCAGTTTAAATTGTGCTTTTTTGCCGCTTGAACGCTAGTGATTTTAGTTGTTACTTTAGTGGGTTTGAAATAGCTATTGGCATCCAAAAAGTCATTTACATCTTTAGAAGAAGGCATAATAATTGGACGAATACGAACCGACTGCTCGTCTTGTATAGAAGGCTTGCGAATAATTTTTTTAGGTTTAATGACAACTTTTGGTTCTGGCGAAGCTGCAAAATCGCTTAAAACTGACTGTAAACGATCTTGATTAAAGGTTTCTAGTTTGTCAACATCTTGAGTTTCTTCTTGTTTAAGCGTGCTAAAGTAGTCAATAGCCTTATGCTTTTTCACTGGCGAGGTGTTGAATGTTTCTTGGGTCTTTAAAACATTGGCGTAGTCATCTTTTAATTCATATAAAAAATAAGCGGGAATGGCATTTTCTTTGCGCCAATAAAATTTAGTGGGCGCAAAAAGCGCCTTAGTAAAAACCTTAATCCAATGCGATAAAGGTTGATCGGCAATAGGGATGAAAGCAGCGACCAGGCCAAATCCGGCAAAAAGGATCATCAGTGGCCATTTAATAATTCCTGGCCAATTAAATTGGTAAATAATTACAGCGACGCCAACTCCGCCCAAAATTTCTAAAAATTGCTGCAAATCGAGCTCGCCAATTAAATGAAAACGATAGTTGCTGATATCCTGCGGGATAAAATGTTCTTGCATTACTCAGGAAGAAGTATAACAGAAATGCGAAGAAGAATCAATTTTAAAAATAGAGGCAGGGCGAAAAAATTAGTTTGCCGCTACTTTAAATTCAAAATAGCCAAAATTAATATGTCTAGCATTTTGAATTGAGCCGGACATGAGGTAGTATGGCTTGTAAACTTCATTTTCCCAATTATAAACTAGAGCAACTTCTTGAATTACGTAAAGGCGATCTTTATTAGGTGAAGTTGGATTTATCCAAAGCGGTTCAGAGATTTTTTGATTAAGATTGTTTATAGTTTGGTCTAATGAGATAAGATTTGGGTTTTGTTCGGAAACTTCAACTGGAGGTAATAAGTTATCATAAGTAAGTTCTTGCAAATTGCCGGTGCGATCGAGTTTTAATATTAAAGGGAAATAATTATCAGGATAATCGATTGCAGCGTTTTGCGAATTGTATTCATAATATAAAGTAAAATTATTTTGATCTGCTGAAGAGCTATTGAGCTTAAAATAGGAATTAAGATTGTAGCTGTAAAGGAAGGTGCTCGAAAGTTCGCCTGGTTGAAAATTTTCGTCCATGACGTCATTGGTTTGAGCAAATAAATTAACGCAATAAAAATCTTGGTCCGGGCGGTCGATGCATTCACTCATAATATAATCAACAAATTCGGGCGTAATATTAACGGGATCAGTCATGTCTGCGCAGTAAGTATTTGTTTCAGGATCGTCTTGACAGCCCTCAATTGGGTTGTTTATAGTGAGAAAAGATAAGTCTAAAGATAGGATTTGGCTGTCTTCTTTTAAAATTGGTGCCTGCGGAAAAGTTTCCTTGAGAGTTTTTCTAAGTTGATTGTCTGAAAACGCGGTTAGCGTTTGAGCTGTTAGATTTTTAGTATCAAAGTTGAGAATGAAAGCTTCCTCTTGAGAACTGGAAAAAAACTGGAGAAAAAAAGAAATAATTACAAGAATAAGTAAGATTATAAAAATGGTGAGAGTAGTTTTTTTCATGTTTATAAGTAAAGGCAGTCAGTAACTTTAGAGTTAAGAATTTCAATTTGATTAATTTGCCAAATTGAAATTTGAGGATTGAAGAAGTAACGTAATCTTATGGTTTCATGTTTGCAAGTAAATTGCCCGCTTTGGTTTTCTTTTGTTTCAACTAAAATAGTTTGTTGATAACCATCATCGACAGCTGCAAAGCTAAGAGCTTCTATTTTCATATTCTTAATTTGTAAGTTTTGATTTTGATAAGTACTAATTTTTTCTTGAGCAAAAGCAAGAGCTTCTCCGTTGAGAAAAATGTCTAAAAAATTGTTTTTATTAAAGTTGCTTAGTTCTTCTAAGTAAGAATCTGCAATAGAGTTAATGTATTCGTCTGCCATATATGATAAATCTGGGTTTTCTTCGATGGTGCTGGTAATGTATTTTTCTGTCTGTTGGATAGAGACGATTTTTTCTGTGGGAGTAAGAGAGACCACCGGAGGTAGAGTAGGCAGGATTGGAGTTTTTGTTGGTTGTACTATCACGGGCACAGTGACGGCCTCAGCTGTTTGTTTTTGCCTGTTTTTTAGCCAAAAAAAGAATGTCCCGCTTACTAGGATGAATATTGCTAAAATAGTTGTAGTTAAATACTTCTTTTTCATTATTCAACTCTGCCGAATGCCAGCGGAGTTCTAAGTTCGTTCATTTCTGGCATATAGCTTACCTTTACGGGCTTTCCGGCATGAATGACATTTTGGTCACCTACATAAATTCCTATGTGAGTAGCGATGGAGTTGCTATCGTCGGTGCTGTATTTCCAAAATACCAGGTCACAAGGTTGAACGTAGTCGTAGTCGGGTGCAAACACAGTTACGCGATTGCTCTTATATATGCTGGTGGCGCCACTGGGAATTTTAACTCCAGCAGCTTTGTCAAAAACATATTGAACAAAGCCAGCACAATCAAATGTGTCTGGGCCATTTGTATCGCGGACATATGGTTTGCCCAATTGGGCGTAGGCGAAATTGAGAATTTCCTGGCATTGAGGATCGTCAACTGTTGGTGGAGCCGACTTATAATCCCACTCTGATGAATCAGGGACAACTGTTCCAGCGTTTGTGTCGGAATTGTTATTTCCTGAATTATTGACTACGTCATTGTCGACTCCGTTTGTGTTAGCATTGCTTGTTCCGTTGGAGCGGTTTTCTTCTGCAGCTGAGGCTTCTTCAAGGACATTCCAGATGTTGCGAATGCGACGGGATTCGGGCGGCGCGCTTGAAAGACAAATAGACGTTCGCTCTAATTTTACATTGCAATAACCGCCGACGTCTGGGATTACATACCAACGTTTGGGCGTGCCACGCGCGCCGCCGAGATAATATTTTTGACTATTCGATTCATAGGTGTGGAGTTCAATGTGAAGGTGGTTTTCTGTATTGACTGTGCCAATTACTTCGCCAGCGGCAACTCTTGTGTCGCCTCTAGAAATGCGGCTCTTAATTTCTAAAAAAGCTGGATCTTCGCAAGATGTGTACTCACCATAACGAACGACATATTTAGTTCCGTCTGCAGCTTGATGCATAATGTCTACTCCACAAGTTCTTAGATCGCCCCAGCCAGAGCTAGTTCGAATTAACTCACCATCGGCAATGGCTCGAACTTCGGTGCGGTAATGATAATCTGCCATAATATCAACGCCCATATGACAAAAACCGGTTGCTTTAGTAATTGCACCAAACTTTTTGGCGGTATGACCCGGAGGGGAGAGAGGCCAATACATATTGTTTAAACCAAAAGTGGGAGAGGGAATAGAATCGAGAGAACAAAAATCTTCCTCATTTCCATCACCTCCAGTATAAGTACCTACATCATCGCCGCCGGCAATATCGGTAAATTCGGATTCTGGCACAGGAGAAGGCGTAGGCCTCACAAATTGGTCCGACCAGACAGGATTATTGTTTGGGGCAACAACGCAACTTTGTGCTTGTGTAGGCGCTGGTTGTAAAAGATAGCAAATGATTAAGATAAATAAAAACATTACAGTGTTTCCTGAATAACTTTTTTAGGATTGCGTAAAAATTCTGCTGTTGCTGGAGCTTCTGTTGAGCACATAATTGTATCACGAGGATGGCTAGCGCACCAACCCATGCCTCTTGTACAACTAATGGTTTCCCAACCACTACCGAAATACCTGCTTTGGTTAGCGTAAAGATGCATCTCCATGTGTAAATGGCTGGATGTTTGCAAAATACCTAAAGGAGTGCCGGCGCGGACGGTTTGACCAACGCTTAAATTGGAGTAAGTTGTTTCATTGCAATTAGCGTACTCGCCATAGCGAAAAACATATTGCGTGCCATCCTTGGCCGTATGTAAAATGTCAACGCCACAAGTGTCGTAAGTGCCCCAACCGGAAGTTTTTTTAATAATAGTGCCGTCGGTCATTGCTTGAATAACATTGTCTGTGCCGTTTTTGCTGGTAGGATAAAGATCTAATCCGACGTGACATCTACCTTCGCGTTTGCCACCGTTATAGCCAAAGTTCCAAGTTGGATTCTTTAAGCCAACAATAGGCGTTTTCATGTTTGAAAGACCAAGCGTGGGGTTAGGAACTTGGTTGTTGACGCAGGCTTCCCAAGTGTTGTTTGGGTCAAATACCAAGCTAGATTCTAAACAGCTATCGTCATCGCCTCCATCATCACCGCCGTCATCTTTTGAGCAAAGATTGTCTTTGACAGCATTTGTTAAGGCTTCTTTATTGCTGTTGAGTGGAGTGATACCATTGAAAAATACTTGCGCTAAAACACTAGTTCCAATAGTTCTTTGCCCGTCTACTTGTAAATGCAAGTGCGTGCCAGAGCTATTGCCAGTGCTATTGGTGACACCGACTTCGTCGCCGATATTTAAATAAACGCTGCCTGTTTTACAAATGCCTTCATCGTTACTATTGTCAGCAGCAGCGCCGTTGCTATAAGGCATATGGACAAAGCGCAGACTATAAGTTCTATTTTCAAACTTAAAAGAAACACTAGCGCTGCAACCTTTATTGCCGTTATTATAAGTGCCATTATTTTCGCTATAACCATAAGTGTATGCACCTGCCACTGGCGCATAGATAGTTTGTGTGCCGCCCCCGACGTCGACAGCGTCAACTCCATCATGAGAAACGCAGCTGCTGTCGCCGCCACAAAAAGGTAGTTGCGTCCAGCTATCTGTAGTATTAACTGGCCAACAAAGTTTTCCTTCTTTAGCAGGACAATCGCCAACGCAAACATCGGCGGAAGCGCTCACTGGGCCAGTATCTTGGCCACAGGTGGCAGCTTGTGCTATTCCCGTTGCAGAAATTTGCCAAAAGCAAATTGAAGCGAGCGCTAGTAAAACTTTTTTATTTAACATTATTTATAATTTAATAGCCGGCGTAATAATTTCTACGTTCATTTGATTAGCATTTTTATCTAAGGCTTGTCCGCTAAAGTGATAAGTGGGGACAGCGACGAGATTAACTTCATCAAAACGATATTCTAGAGCTACTTGGTCAAACTTTATTTGAGTTAAACTTTTTAAATCCATTTGTTCGTCGAGAGCAGCCGCTTGATTAGCTCGGAAATTACCAACAAGAAGAATATAAGCCTGTCCTTCAGCGATATTTTGCAGAGCTTGATTGAGTGAAAATAGTTGTCGCTCATTGCCTTGAACCGTGTAGCTCAAAACTTGAGTTGGAATTTCTGCTTTTTGTAAAAGATTGTAAGAATTGGTTAAAAAAGTGCTGCTATATGAGCCGATGGCTTTGGAAAGAATAGGAATTTCGTTATAGAGATAATTGTATTCGAGCTGAATCATGGTAGCATCGTCGGTATTAGCAGGCAATAGTTCTGGTCCGCCAGTCCAATAAATAACGTTGGCTAAACTTAATGCACTTTTATCTGGCACAAATGTGTTTAAAAAATCTTGAATATTTGCGTCAGCTTCTTCTTTCGTCATTATTGGCAGATATTCGTAGTCAACGTCAATGTTGCTGGTAACCTCTACGTTTTGATTTTTATTATAAAAATAATAACTGCAGACATCGCCGATAAAAATATAGTCGTACTGAGAATTGATTTGACAATAATCGTTTAATTTTGTAGTTAAATCTGGAATAGTTGCCACTTCAATTGCTAAAAGCGGCAATTTTTCTGGAAAAGTTGGCCAAGTGCCTTTAAAAACCGGTAGGCTATATTGCGTACTTACGTTTCCCAGCGGGGTTACAAGCTGTGGAATTATTGTTGTGGTGGGTTCTTCTGATTTTGGCCGAAAAATAAAAAAAAGAGTGGCTACCATAATAACTGCGATGATGGAGATAATAAGGATAGTATTTTTCTTGCTCATTTTAACTTCCTTCTGCCGAATAATCTAATTCAACTTTATTGGTTAGGCGATAATCGTTGCCCACGGGTAGAGGATAGCCATCGGGAAAGAAATCGTTTAGATCGAAAACAATGGACTGTGTCAATTCGTAATTAATAATGTTGGTAACGTTGAGTTTACGAATAAGAGCATTGCAGAAAGGTACGCTAAGGTCTCCGTCGGCAGTGAAAGCTTCATCCGCGTCGGTGGGCAAGCGGTAGTTCCAGCCAACGTTAGTATCAGCGGAGTCGCCTGGGGTTGGGTTGGTGAGGGCAGGCGGAATTTCATATTCTACGTTTCCTGGCGTTGGGCAATTACTATCTTTGTTTTTGCAAGCAATCGAAATGGCGGCAGAGCAAGCGCCAGAAAGCTTAATGCTTTTACATTTTTCTGTATTAGGAATAACGGTGAAAGAGAAATCTACAAATTGTGAGTTTTCAGCGGTAATTGGAGCATTCGGAGACTTAACATTAGAAGGAGTGGCATTGGCGGTGACAGTGATACATGGTGGACAAAAAGCATTGGTTAGCGGCGCTTGGTTGGCGATTTGTAACATCTGTACAGTATTACTGCTGTCTTCGACAACAACCACTGATACAACGGTGATGGTGCCGATGCTTACAAGAGCAATAGCCCCAAGAATAGGATGACTGATAAAAAAAGTAATTAACTTGATTAGACCGCCAATTAATTTAGTGATAATGTTTTTGACGATGCGAAAAGTTTTACTTAAACGGCTCCCGTCAAGACTCGGTCTAAAGCTTGAGCGTTTTCTTTTTTTGTTGGCGCTAGTGAGTTTGCCAAATCTACTTTTGGGAGAGACTTTAGGCGTTTGAGAATTACTTTTTGTGTTTAAGTTAAGATTTGTTGTTGGGCTAGTTTGCCCGCCGCTGCCAGGTAAGTGATTACGGAATGAAGAACTAGGACGCGGGAATGAGCTAGTTGGCGCGGTGCCACCACCGCCAAAATCGGCGGGACTGGAGAAAGACGCGGGAGCCCTGCTTCCACCTAGAGCGCCGACAGCGCCAGTAGCTCCGAGAGCTGTTTCTGCCTGGCTAGCTTGACTAGGAACAGAAAAAACTTGTTCTTGATCTGTTGGAGCTTGGTCTATCGTGGGAGTGGGAGCTGCGGTGGGAGCCGCCGTTTGGTTGCTAGCCGATTCGCTTCTTCTAGCCGACCTTGGTCGGCTAGGCATTTGCAACGGTGGTGAGGAAAACGTTTGACCACCGCCGCTGCGCGGCGGAGTAAAACTTACTCCTTGTGTCGGGGCGGCGGCGGGTTTAGTGGGAGCTGTGTTTGCGGGAATTGTCGCCGGGGCTGTTGATATTTGTTCTGCTGTGATAGCCGCCGCTGGCTGAGTGAAGGTAGACACTTGCTCTGCCAAAGGCGGCTCTTCTGCCGGCTCTGCTTGTTGCGGCACAATTGGTGTTTGTGTCGGCGGAGATACAAGCGGCTGTTCTGGTTGAAGAGTAGGGATTTCTTCTTCTACTTCCGCTTGCTCACTGTCGCTAAAGTTTTCTGGTTCTGAAAACTCTTCGTTTTCAGCTTGTCCAGCTTCTTCGTCTTGCCATTGTTGAGAAAAAGATTTTTTTTCTTCGTCTACTTTTGCCGGCGTTTCGGCGGCGTTTGTTTCTGGAACCACGGTTGGAGTTTCTCTAGTTGAAGAAGCTGCCTCTTTGTTTGCAGCTGCGGTTTCTTTTTCGGCAGTGATTGTTTTAGGGGTGTGCTTTTCAAAATAGTTGGCTAGCGCGTAATTTTTTTGTCCCGGACCGGTAGTATAAAGATCATTAACTTCTTTAGTAAAGTCGTCTAAATTGCGGCTAATTTCGATTTGTAAATTGGAGTCAGTAGGGTCATTTAGGTGATCGATTAATTCTGGGTGATTAAAATTGTTGGCAGTCTGAACGTAAAAATCGCGATAATTTTGCAAATCATTTTTAAAAGCGAAGATTTCATCATTGTTTGCAGGATTAATGCCGAAGGCTCGCAAAATATTATCGCCATTACGCTCGATGGCGACCATTAACTCTTCGGGTCGCCAGCCCTGCGCTACCGCCATAGTTTTAGCGAGGTTTGTTCTTTCTGCTCGAGCTAGAGTAGCTTGGATATCTAAAGGAGAAGCGCTTGTTGGCACGGAAACTTCGGTGACTGTGGCTGGTTGCGGTAGCGGTTGAGCTGCTGGAGTTGGCGTGACAACTGTTTGCGGTAGCGGTTGAGCCGTTGAAGCTGGTGCGGTTGCTTGTGGCTGTTTAGTTGGAATACTAAAATGAGGAACAGTGCTTGTTGCTGGAGTAGCAGAAGCGGAAGAGTTTGCGCTATTGTTATCTTGTGAAGTAGCTGCTTGTACGGCAGTAGCAGCCTGCGTAGCAGCTGCTTGTTCTGCTACAAAGTTACTTTTAAATTGAGAAACAAAAGACGGTTTTTTTTGTCCGCGCGCGGTAGCCATACTTTTATTATAGCATTAAATTACGGGCCAACAAGAAATTTAGCGCTCCAAGCTTGATAAGTAGAAGGATATTGCTGCTGACTGCGAATGGAACCGTCAGCATTATAAATAGTATGAGTGAAAATCGTTTTTAATCCGCCGACGGCCCAATCGATTTGCTTTTTTGTTCCTGGAGCCATTGAAGGATCAACGATATATTCAGTGGCCGGCGCAGCAGTGGCGCCATATTTTTTATAATCCGTGATTGCGGTGGTTCTACCATCGCTGGTGCCGTAAATACGTACGTTCATATATAGGTCGTCACTGTTGGTGTAAGTGGAAATGAGAATATAGTGGTCGGTGTCGTTAATAAAACGCAAATCGATGTTGCCGGAATAAACGGTAGCGTCAAAGCCAGGATCATTATTCAACTCATAATAAGTGACGCGATAACTATGTGGCAAACGTAAAGTAATTTTTAAACCGGCATCTAAAAGAGCGCGGAAAAGAGTGGTGCTTACTTGACAAACTCCGCCTCCTGGAGAAAGTTCGGAACGACCGTTTTGAATAATATATCCGGGCTGGAAGCCAGTGGCAGTGCTCACATCGCCTAAAGTGCGATTAAAAGAAAATTCTGCTCCTGGCGCCACTAAAGTATTGTTAATTTTTGCCGCGGTAAGTGCCACGTTGTGTATTCTGCCAGAAATTGAGTGAGCATAATAACTTTCACCAAAACCGATTAGCTCGTTAATGCCCAAATTATTGGTTTGACCTAAACTTTTTGTTGGCGCTTGAGAAATTAATGGTAAAACTAATTCTAAACGAGTTCCGGTCTCGCTGTTTTCTAATTGATTCAAGCTTTGATCAAGTTCTTGAAAAAAAGCGTTTTGATCTAAGATTAGGCCATCTAGCGGCGGCGTGAAAGACGAGATTGTATTTTGAGTCATATCTAGAGTTAGCTCCGGTTCTTGCGGCGACCGCGTAGTTAGATTTTTAATTTCATTAGCTATTTCTTGTTTGCGCTGCAATTGTGCAGAGCTGCTGGCACTTAAAAGTGAAATTAAACCAATGTCGTTGATAGAATAATTAAAGTTATCAACTTTATCGGTGGCTAAAATAATTTTCTTACCGATTAAGTTTTGAGCTTTCTTAGTTAAATTGTCAATTTGAACGGGGGAAAGTTGTAAAATGTTTTCATTAATTGCCAGAGTAAAAGATCTTGCTTGCGGTAATTGTGCAAGAATAAAATTAAAGGCTGATTCTTGATCAAGAGAGTATGAATTTTGTCCTTGCTCAATAACAAGACTATTGACGTCGCCGCTTTTTTTGAGTTGTAGATAACCAGCTAGTCCTTCTTGATCAACTTGAGCGGCTAATTGAGCCAACATTTCTTTTAGCGCCGCTTGGTCAATAGAAAAATGGGCGATGAAATTTTTGTCAACAGGTGCAAAGAGAAAAAGATTAATTTTGGTAAATAGTTTTTTTTGATTTTGTTCAGTGAGAATTTCTGTTAAACTTTCTGGGAAATCGTAACTAAATTGTAATTGAGCACTGCTGGAAGAGATCGTTTGTTCAAGGGCGTTCAGCGTAATTTGTTCTTGCGCGTTAACTTGATGTGCTTGCAATAGCTCTAAAGCTTCATCATAACTGAGATTACTGATGTCGATTTGATTGATAAAAGTTTGCGGGAAAAAGTGATTTTGGTAAAATTTTTGCCAATGATAAACTACTAAGCTGCCAAAAATTAAAACTACGAAAGTAAAAATAAACGCGAGTGGCAGCGTCGATTGATTTTTAGTTGACATATTAGCTTTTTGACAAACCGATTTGAGTATTATAGAATAAAACCCTATGTTAAACAATGACCAAAATTCGCAAGTAGATCAGTCAAAACCAGTGACGAACGGATCGCAGTCGCCTGTTATTCAAGCTTCTCCCTCTGGTGGGGTGGTAGCAACTTTGCAACCTGGTCAGGCGGGATTTTCTGAAATCAAAGCGGAAAGCGGTCGTCGAGATAATTCGGAACAAACGGTTTTTAATGGAGTAGGAATTCCTAAAAATAGAGTTGAAGTGGCTTTGCCACAGTCAGAGCAGTTTACAATGGGAGAAACTATTGTGGCAAAGCCGACTGCTGCGCCAGCGGCGCAAACGCCGCCTCCGGCGGCGGCAGAAAAAACCGTGCCTACTTCTGTCCTTAATTACAAAATCGGCAATGACTTGGAAAAGAAAAAACCAATCAAATGGTTTTTTCCAGTTATTTTTGGAGCTTTGGCTTTATTAATAGTGGCGGTGTTGGGTTTTTATTTCTGGCGGCGAGCGCAGCAAAATAAACAAGCCGCCGTTGCTCAACCAGAAGAAGTTGTAGTTACAACTCTTGATTATTGGGGGCTGTGGGAACCTTCGGATACTTTGTCT
>JAUNST010000050.1 GCA_030539095.1 bacterium | reverse complement strand
TCTCCAGCGGCGACTATAGCTGGATTATTGATATTGAAGAAACCACGCACTTCGTACCAACCAAAAGCTAACATCATTAAAACTAAGGCTAAAGCGCCGCCGGCGTAAAGAATTTTATTAAAAACATTTTTACCTAAATCGATAATTGCCCAAAAGCCGGTGGCGGCAAAAAAACATAAACTGGGTACAATTGGTAATTGATAATAATCGTGAGTCACGTTACCAGTAGCGATGACAATAAAGAAGATCCAAACTGCTAAAAGCCACCAATAGAAAAAGCTGCTTTTGGCTTTTTCGCGATTAAAAAACAAGCCGATAATAACTAGGACAAAACCACCAATGCCTAAAATAATACGATTAAGACGTTCCGCAATTAGCCACCGCCAAAAAGCGCCAGTAAAACGAATATTGGTGCTGTTAAAAAGCCAAGCTGTGCCAAAACTTCCCTCTGGATATTGAGCTACGTGATAACGCCAAAGTGCAAACGGAATGAGAGCAATAATTAAAGGCAGCCAGGTACTTAATTGTCGCCACCATTGCCAACGATATTTTTGCCAAGCGAGAGCGAAAAGCGGTAATAATAAAACTAGTGCGTATGGTTTGGTTAATAAAGCTCCGGCATAAGCGATGCCTGCTAAAACTAAATAAATTGGTTGAGGAGATTTTTTAAGATAGTAAACATAGCTTAAAAACGTGGTGACAATGAAAAACACATGCAGAGGGTCTGGCATAATTACTCGGCCATAATAAATATTGTAGGGAATAATAGCGAAAAACAAACCAGCTGTGAAAGCAATTTTATCTTTAGTAAAAAGTCTGCATAATAAGAAAAGCGCCACTGCTGTTAGACTGGAAAAAAAGATGTTCACTAAACGCGCGTAAATTTCGTTGACACCAAAATTTTTATAAAAAGGATAAGTGAGAATATTATAAATGGGAAATTCGGCGAAGAAATATCTTTCTGGGTTTTCAATTCCTCCATCTTTTAATGTTTCCAATGAATCAAAGCGAGGAAAGAGCGGTGTGAAGCCGTTTTTAATAAAATTGCGACTGACTGCAGCAGTGTCTGCTTGTCTCCAAGAATGCCAATCTGCCACGGGATTATCAATTTTGTATAAACGTAAAATAAAACTTAAAGCAAATAAAAAGATGCTAGCAAAAATTAAAGTCCAAGTTTTTTTCATAAATCAGCTTTTTGTTTTTCGAGTTTTTGGCTGGCCCAAAATATTCCATAAAGCATCCAAAAACTAAATGCAACTTTGGAAGCAGCAAAAACATCTATATATAAAGCATTAATTAAGATGCCGATTGTGGCAGCGATGAAACCGTAACCGTACCAGCGAACAAGACCGCGATTAGCTGGATTTTTCAATTGTTTAATGGCTACAATAAGCGTAAAAATGATACTCCCGTAGAAAGTGAAAAATCCTAACAGCCCTGTTTCTCCGAGAGTCCGCAGATAATTATTGTCCGTGCTGTCAGCTTCAGTAAATAGATCTAATTGGTCACCTTTATTAATAGTGCCGTAACCGCTGCCTAAAAGCGGATTTCTAGCTAAAGCTCTGAGAGCATTTGGCCATAGCGTGTCGAAACGGATCGCCATCGATAAGCCATATTTTTCCGCGTTCACTGACCAAGTGCGAGTGGCTTCATAAGCTTCCATCTCCCCTTTTTCGTTTTGACGATATTTAATATCTGGGACGTCAACGTAAACATCGGCTGGTTTATTGTCGGTGGGACGACTATCTGTTGGCGTTAAAACATTGCTATCTGCGGTTTGAGTGTTAACGGCCACATTATTGCCGTAGCTATCAATATTAACAGCGACTGAATTTTCCGGTGGCTTTATTTCTTCAAAATGGAACATGGCTGTCATTTGACCGCGGAAAGCTTTAAAGCGTTCATAATTAACTTTTAAAACTTCAATCGAATTAAGTGACTGTTCAAAGCGTTCGATCATGTCTTGACCAAAATTGAAAATAAGTAAACCAACCAAACAGTAGTAAAAAAATTGTTGGCCAATGAAACGGCCAATTTTGGCGCCGAGTTTTAGTTCTTTATTAGCAAAGATATTAATAGTAAAAAGAATGGTGGCAGCAGCGAAATAAGCTAGTATTGACGTTCTGGCCGCTGACGCAATAATTGCCCATAAACCCAAGATGTGTGTTAACCAAGCTAAAGCTTTTTGCCACCTTTTGGGTGCATGCCAAGCGATAATTAAAGTTAGTGGTAGCATTAAAACTAAATAAGCAGCAAAATCGTAATGACCGCCAAAAGTTGATTGCACGCGAGCGTGTGGAGTGAGATATAAGCGCATACCTTTGCTAAATTCGCGATTCATGGTGGAATATAGTGGCCAATAGAGGTATTTTTGTCCCATGCCGTAAATACTGACCCCACTCACCACGATTAGAATGCTAGTTAAAATAATTTTGAATTGTTTTTTTGTTTTGAGTGTACTAAAAAAAAGAAAACTTAGGAAAAAATATTCGACATAACGGGCCCAATGCAGAACGGATTTACTAACGTGCACCATTCCTTCTAGAGGAATGGTGTCTAAAACGAAAATACCGCTGAGAATGCTCATTGCGCCCAGAGCAATACAGGCGAAAATTAATTGCCAAGTGGGCATTTTCCAAGAAATTTTACCGCGCCATACCCAAATTAAATAAATAATAAAAGTGATAAAAACAATAATGTCTTCTAAACGTAAACGAACGATATAGCCGGGAATTAGATCCGCTAAAGGAATTTTGGGCCACAATGGAATCAACAATAGTAAGAAAGTGGCTAGGATAAATAAAATATTGTCGTCTAGCCAATTTAAAGTATCTTGAAAACGCCGTTTCATAAAAATATTATACACGAAAAACTAGTTTTCTGGCGGATCGTTGATAATTTCCGTTGGTGGCAAGACTAATTTAGGAACGGTTTTCTTATTATGATGAATTAGATTTTCGAAGAGATTAGCTACGATTTTCATTTCTTCAATTTTGAAAAGTTTAGAAAGTAAGATGTAAACGCTTAAACCAACTACGGCAGTGATAAAAGTTAACATTAGTAGTGGTACCACTCTGGAAGTATTGAAGACTAAATTGTCTAATAATTTAAAAGGAATATAAAGTGCCACGCCGGTGACGAAGGTGATAATATAAATTTTTCCTTGAGTAAGTAGGAAATTAAAATCGAAAAGTTTTTTCAACTTGTGATTGAGGAAAATCATATAAAGAACGGTTTCTAAAATTGCAGTGATGGAAATAGTAGCAGCAATGCCAAAAAGTTGATTTTCTGGCATTTGGATGGAAAGCGCGGCGCCAACGAAAAAAACCACCGTTGTTGCTACGGAAATAATAAAAGGAGTCACTGTGTCTCTAAGTGCGTGGAAAGAACGGACTAATAAATGGAACATTGCTTGCGCGGGAATAGAAACGGCCATAATCGCGACCATTCTGCCTACTAGAACTGTTAATTCCCAAGAAAAATTACGTGTTCCAAAAGCGAGACGAACCGCTGGAATACGTAGAATCAAAAGTAAGATTGCCAAAGGGCAAGCTAAATAAGCGATTTGATTAAGCGATTGCAAAACAATTTTTTTGAAGCGCAGAATATTTTCTTCGTCGGATAAATCGGATAAAAATGGCAATGAAGCTTGGCCAATTGGCACGCCGATAAAACGGATAGGCATAATGACTAAGTTGCGAGCTAAAACGATGATAGTATAACCAATGCCAGCGATACTAGTGACAAAATATGATAAACCGAAGTTCTGTACTTCACTCATTCCTAAAGTGAGTGCGCGAGCTGGCATCATGGAGAAAAGCTTTTTTACTCCTGGAGTTTTGGTGTCCCAAATAAAACGATAATGCCAGTCTAATTTAGTAATAAATGGTAGTTGCAGGAGCATATGTAAAAAAGCGCCCAAGACCACACCAATACCAGCAGCATAAATGCCGAAGTAAGGGAAGAAAATATAAGTGCCAATAACGATACCACCGTTATATAAAAGTGGCACTAAAGCGGGCACGATAAATCTTTGATAGCTTTGAAGCATGCCGCTAAAAAAGCTGCTGACGGCGAAAAATAGTTGGGCTGCCATCATGATCCGAGTTAGATTAATTACGATGTTAATCTGCTCGGCAGTATAAGCTTCTCCGATACGCCAATGAGTAATTTGCGGGGCGAAAATAATTACTAGAATGGAGACAAAAATGAAAAATAGCAGCAGCCAATTCATGGCTACATTAACCATTTTAAAAGCTTCTTCTTGACTTTTCTTTTTTAAAACGGTGAAAATGGGCACGAAAGAGGCGGATAAAGCTCCCAAAATAACTAATTGATAAATTAAATCTGGAACTTGGAAAGCAACCCGGAAAGCGTCGTAGGATTGAAGCAGCGTTTCGGAGGCGGCGAATTTGGCCAACATTAAACGGTCACGCA
>JAUNST010000049.1 GCA_030539095.1 bacterium | reverse complement strand
GTGAACCTAAGCCATTGCAATTAGGACAAGCACCCATGGGTGCGTTAAAAGAAAATAATTGCGGCGATGGTTGATCGACGCTCAGGCCGCAAAAACTGCAGGCGAGTTTTTCGCTAAAAAGTTGATCTTGAAAATCTTTGGGTTTTTCTGGAAAGTCTACGGTAGTGTCGTTAATAAAGCTAATGATGACAAAACCGTCTGCTTGACGTAACGCTTCTTCTACCGAAGCGGTGAGTCGGCTTTTAAAAGTTTTAAATTTTTCTGCATCTTGGAACTGTTTAGCACTAATGGAAAGTCGGTCTACCACAATTTCAACATTATGACGATTGTTTTTGAGGATGCTTAGATTTTCGCTTAAACTGTAAACCTCGCCATCTAAGCGGACACGTTGATAACCTTTTTTGCGTAAAGACGAAAAAAGACCGCTAAATTCGCCTTTTTTGTTACGAATAATCGGAGCTAACACTAAAAGACGAATGCCAGTGGCAGTTAAACGATTTTGAATTTCGCGATTGATGTGTCCTACAATTTGATCTATAGTTTGGTTGCTGATTTCGCGACCACATTGTGGACAATGCAAGTGACCGATTTTGGAATATAGAAGACGTAAGTAATCGTAAATTTCGGTGATAGTTCCCACAGTAGAACGTGGATTGTGGCTGGTAGTTTTTTGATCGATTGCAATAGCTGGCGAAAGTCCGTCAATTCTGTCTACATCTGGTTTTTTCATAATACCCAGAAATTGCCGAGCGTAAGAAGACAAACTTTCTACGTAGCGACGTTGACCTTCGCTGTAAAGTGTGTCGAAGGCAAGCGAGCTTTTGCCACTACCAGATAAACCGGTGAAAACGACGAGTTCGTTTTTCGGAATTTCTAAGTCAAGGTTAGCTAAATTATTTTCGCGCGCCCCTTTGATAGTGATAGTATTGGCTGGTTGCATGAGTCGAGTATTATAGCACAAAAGCCTGGCTGAATCAAGCCTGGTAAACTGGCTTTCTTTATCCATTTATGTTATAATGTTCTGATTATGTCAGAAAATGTGTCGGAAGAAACCGCAAAAAAGAATTACACTCCCCTACTTTTAGTAGGTATCTTTGTGGCTTTGTTTTTTGCTTTAATTGTTTTTACAAAAATGGATGGTCAAGAAGCGGTGCAAGCTTTGAATAATGAAGTTTCACCGAGTGCTGATTTATCGGTTAGCACTGATAGTGCTCGTGCTTATCTTTACACGAGCGAGAATTGTCAGCATTGTCAACAAGTAATGAGTTATTTATCCGACAAACCAGATTTATATGAAAAAACTGGTTTAACTAAACAGAGTTTGGACGAACAAGCTTATTATGATGAACGACAACGTCAGTTGGGTGCTTATGCTAACCTCTGTGGTTTAGATAGTCGTGCTGGAGTGCCGATTCCCTTTTTATATTTAGCGGATGAACAATTGTCAGAATCGGAGCGCTGTTTAATCGGAGATAAGACGATTATTGATTATTTAGAAACTCAGCGTTGAAGTTTATGAAAAAAATTATTTTAGCGGCTGTAATTGCAGCAGTGGTTTTGATTGCAGCTATTCTTTATACTTGGCATTGGCTTAATTTGCCCGTGGCTACTCAAGCTGAACCGGTGAACTTCACCGTGGCTCGGGGTGAAAGTTTAACTGATGTCGCTGAAAATTTAGCGACACAAAAATTGATTAAAAGTGCTTGGACGGTACGTTTATTAGCTAAATTTAATCAAAGTGAAAACAAACTTTTGCCAGGGATTTTTTCTGTTAGTGCCGCTCAAAAGCCTTTAGAAATTTTGCAAACTTTGCAAACATCACCAAAAGAATTGACGATTACGATTTTACCAGGTTGGCGTCGAGAAGAAATAGCTGTCTATTTAAATACCTTGGGTTTAACAAATTTTTCGGAAACAGAATTTTTGCAATTAACTAAAAAAATGGAAGGCCAGTTGATGGCAGAAACTTATCGGATTTTTCCTGATGCTAGTACACAAGATTTAGTTGATTTATTACATAAACAATATTTAACTGATTTGGAAGAGAATGAAGAAATCCAGTCTTTATTGAGTGAATCGGGAGAAAATTGGACAGAAATTCTTACTTTGGCTTCGCTTTTGCAGCGAGAAGCGCGTGATTTTTCACAAATGCAAAATATTGCTACAATTATTAAACGTCGTTTAGCTGATAATTATCCGTTGCAATTGTGTGCTAGCGCTCAATATGCCAGCGGTCAAAATGCCAAAACTGGTAAATGGTGGGAAGAGCCTACTTTGGCAGACACGCAAATTGATTCTCCGTATAATACTTATGAGTATAAAGGTTTACCGCCAGGACCAATTTGCGCCGTGAGCGTGTCGGCGGTTAAAGCGGCGTTGACGCCAGTAGAAAATGATTATTATTTCTATTTGCACGATAAAAACGGTCAAATTCATTACGCGACTACTTTTGAAGAACATGAAGCAAACAAAGCTCAATATTTGTAAAATTATTTTTGGCATTTTTTGCTGTTTCTTGTGGTTGCGGCAACCGATTTGGGCGGATGACGGTTTCGTGACTCAACTTCAGGCTAATTACACCATTAGCGAAACAGAAACAACTCAAGTTGAGCTTAAATTTAAATTAATCAATACTTCTCCTACTACTTATGTGGAAAGTTATCGTTTAATTGTGCCAGAGAAAAATGTGAGTGGTTTGGTTTTGCAACAAGAGGATCAAAATATTGAAAAGACCTTAACTACGGAGAATGGTCAGAATATTTTTGATTTGCGATTTTTGAATCAAGTGGTGGGTCAAGGGAAAGCAAGAACTTTCACTGTGGAATATAATGATGCTGGTTTGGTGGAAGCAAAAGGCAAGAATATTATTGTTCGTTTGCCGTCTATGAATAGCGAGCAACCTTATCAAAAATATCAAGCGGTTGTTACTCTGCCGACTAGTTTTGGCGATTTAGCTAAAGTAACTCCAGAAGCGAGTAAAGTTTTACAGCGAGCTGGTCAAACGATTTATACTTTTGATTTGAGTACTCCGCAAGAAATTCTTTTTCAGTTTGGGCAAGAGCAGTTGTCGCAATTTTCTTTTGAAAAAACTTTGAGTAACCAAACGAATTATGCTGCTTATCAACAAATTAATTTACCTTTGGATGATCAAAATCAACAATTTTTGTACGCTTATTTAACTCCGACGCCTGATTATTATCGGATAGAGAATGGTGTTTGGCAGGCTTTTTATTTACTAAAACCGTGGACAGATGTTAATGTAAACGCTGCTGGTTATGTACGAGTGTGGCAAGTGGATGAAAATTATTTTTTGTCTGATCATTTACCAAGCGATATTTTGTCTGTTTGGCAAAGTTTTTTTGTGGAAGAGATTCCTCAAGACTTTTTAGCTTTGCAAGTTTTATCGCCAGCTACGGTTCAGGTACAAAATCGACTTGATCAGTGGTGGATTTTGCCTTTGCCAGGACATTTTTTAGTTGATGTTTATAATCAGACTGGTCAAGTTGCTAATAACTTAAATTTACGTGTTACTACGAATACGGATAGCATGACAGTAGAACCTGCCGAAACAATATTTTCGCTTTTGCCGTGGCAAAAAACTACTTTGCCGGTGCGGGTTCAGAGTCAAAATTGGTGGCCTCTTTATCAAGAAGTTGATTTAAAATTAACTTTAACTAATAGTAATGGAGAAATTTTGCATGAAAGTGAACAAACCGGACTTAGTCTCGCCTACCGCACCCTTGCTCTTATCGGTGGCTTTTTCGCGGCTGCCGTCACAGGCGGGAGTATATTGGTGGCTCGACGCCAAGAAAAAAGTTCTTTACGTCGGTAAGGCAAAAAATCTTAAGAATCGCGTTTCAAGTTATCAAGCGACAGCGGAGTTATCGCCGCGCATTCGAGAAATGGTGACTCAAGCAAAATATTTGCAGTGGCGAATTTTGCCGAGTGAAATAGAAGCGCTTTTGGTGGAAGCCGAATTAATTCGGCTTTATCAGCCGCCTTTTAATGTTTTGTTAAAAGACGACAAAAGCCCGCTTTATATTGTGATCACCAAAGAAACATGGCCGCGTGTTTTAAAAATGCGTAAGCGTGATTTAAGTAAATTTCAACTTAAACCTGGCGGTAAAATGGAAGGGCGCATTTTTGGACCTTTTATTTCTGCTTATAAAGTGACGGAAGTTTTAAAGTTGGTGCGACCGATTTTCCCGTGGTGCAATGCGCCACGGAAACACAAAATGCGCCGTTGTTTGGAAAATCATTTGCAACTTTGTCCTGGTGTTTGCACCGGTAGTATTTCTCAGGAAGATTACCAAGTGATTATTGATAATTTAAGCCTGTTTTTGGCGGGAAAGACGCAAGTGGTACAACGGCGTTTAAAGATGCAATTGCGAGCAGCGGTGCAGGCGGAAGCCTTTGAAAAGGCAGCGGTTCTGCGCGATCAATTGCAATTGATCGCGCAAATTACGGCTAGCGGCAAACATTTAAAAGATGAATATTTCCTGCCTAAT
>JAUNST010000048.1 GCA_030539095.1 bacterium | reverse complement strand
TCGCTCAAACTTGGAAAGCAGTTTATGTCCGCTGATTACAGTCGCACACTTCTATGCCAAGAGCAACAATGTGCCTGGCAATTACCAAATGACGCTAGTAATTGGCACTTTGCGCCAGAGTCACTCCAAAAGCAAGAAATTTGGCAATGGCGTAATGAAACTGGAGAAGACTTGACACTGCAGGTACAATTAGTCTTGAATAATACTTATAAAGATCTTTATGATCCTGTATTACGTTTAAAAATTAGTCGTTTGGAAAACGAACAAGCGCAGACACTGCTGGATGGCAACTTGCGTTGGCTTGCTCAATTAACGCCTACTTTCTCTGAAACCTTGCAAGCCAGTGCTAGCTGCCAGCTACAGTTGGATTTTTATCATACTGAAATTGATGTTTTGCTCGGACAAAAAATCAAAAACAGTAATTTTAATTATTCTTGGCGCTTAAAAGTGATTACAGTTCAAGCCACTCAAGCATCCACTTCGGCGCAACTGCAACTGGAGTCCGAGGCCAGTGCTGGCGGTGATGAAATCAAGCCCTTCTCACCGCCAGCGCTAGCAGCAATTACAGCTATAGCTTCAGCTGATGAAGTCATTGAACCAGCTGCAAAAACTGCGACTGGTGGAGCGGCGCTCATTAATTTTGACAGTGTCACTACTTCCGCGGAGAATCTTCCCTTTGCCATATTGGAAGAACCAAATTTAGAAGAAACGGTCTTCGTTTTAGGCGAAGCCACAATGAGTGCCCCAGCGAACCCTTCTTCCCGTTTTTATTTTTCTTCTTGGTTTTGGCTAATTTTGCTAGTTGGTTTAGGTTTTTGGTGGTATTATGCCGCGCGAAAGTTTTTTAAAAAATAATTTGTTGTTAAAATTACTTTTATTAATCAGCCTTTTTCAATTTCCCACACTTGAGCGCCAAAAGCGTCATATGGCAAGCGTTTTTCGTCTGGATTTTCCGGGTCAAATTGGTTAGTAACGGCGTAGAAAAGCATCATTGGTCTTTCGTATGGATTGCTGCAACCGTGTGCCACTCCTTCCGGAATAGCTAAAATTAAATTTTTTCCAGCACCCAAAATAATAGTTTGGTGCTGATCAAAAGTGGGACTATCTTCGCGCAAATCGTGCAAATTAACGATTAATCGGTCGCTTGGCGGACAAAACCATAAATCTTTTTGATGTAGATGATAGTGGTAACCTTTTACTGCCCCTGGAGTGACATAAGACCAACTTAATTGACGAATGACGAAATCTTGCTTAAGATTAGGAATGTGGCCTTCGTCATAACGCAAAATCTCGGCAAAATTGCCATCACTAGCGGAAAACCACTGGCTGTTAACTAGCTCGACGCCGTCAATTTTGCCTTTGCTACCGTAATTTTGAACTGCTTCTAGATTTTGGTATTTACCAGCGATTTTCATATATTTTTCCTTTTATACTTTCACTTCAGTTAATGCTTGTTGGATAGTTTTTAATTGAAAATCCAAAACTTCTTTCAATTTATCATTATTCATAGCCGTATTGCGTTGATAAGGTCTCTTAAGAGTTTTCAAGTACTCGTCAAGATCGCCTTTTTTTACTTTTCCAGGCAAATCTAATAATGCTTGAATAGCAACAGCAAAATCGTAATCACTCCATTTTTCACCGCTAGTGGCATGGAAAAGACCTGTTTTTTGCGTACGAATAAAAAATTCTATCACCTTAGAAAAATCTTCGATATAAGTGGGACCAAAATAATGATTGGCAAATTGTGGATACAGACTCTGGTTATTTAAACCATCGATGATACGATGAACCGTATCAACTTTAGCGAATTTTTCAGCAGAAAAAGGTTGATCAATCCGCAAAATAACTGATCTAGCACCGCTTGCTAGAACTTCTTTTTCCGCCAAAGCTTTAGTCTCACCATACCATTCAATTGGCGACGGCACATCATCTTCAAAATACAAACTTGGTTTGTCTCCATTGAAAACATAAGCTGTGGAAATATGAACTAAATATAAATCTAAATCGGCACAAGCGCGTGCCAAATTGCGAGTGCCAACTACGTTCACTTGATAAGCAGGACCATTTTTGTCACCTTGCTGCTCATGAGCAGCAGAAACATTAGTGAAAGCTGCCAAGTGAACAACCGCGAGGGCATCACGATTTTCTGTTAATTTTTGCCGTAAATTTTCTTCATTAGTAATATCTACGCTCGGCGTACCGCTTAAATCAAAAGGAATGATCTCATATTTATCTTGATAAGTCCGAACAAAATTGCTGCCAATTAATCCGTTACTGCCAGTGACGATAATTTTTTGCATCTTTCAAAAATTTTGTCTCTACAGACAAAATTCCCAAATCTTTCTAAACTTTTTTCTTATAATTTTGGGCAAAAAAGCTAGCCGTTTTATCTTTGAGCGGTTGCCACCAAGAACGATTTTCTTGATACCAATTAATCGTTTGTTGCAAGCCTTCTTCTAGCGTCACTGTTGGCTGCCAACCTAAGTCTTGATTAATCTGACTCCAGTCAACGCTGTAGCGACGATCGTGCCCTGGCCGATCTTGAACAAATTCAATTTCAGCCTCACTTTTACCCATTAATTTCAAAATTAAACGCACAATTTCTAAATTGGAAACGTCTTTCTTCAAGCCGCCAACTAAATAAGTTTTGTCATGCGCCGCCGATTTTATCACTGCTTCGATGGCGGCGCAGTGGTCAGTGACAAAAAGCCAATCGCGAACATTCAATCCATCCCCGTACACCGGAACTTTTTTATCTTCGATAATATTGGTAATTGCTAAGCCAAAAAGTTTTTCCGGAAATTGGAAAGGACCGTAATTATTGCTACAATTAGTGATAGTGTAAGACAAACCGTAAGTTTCTCCGTAGGCGCGCACTAAATGATCACTGCTAGCTTTGCTAGCCGAGTACGGGCTGCGAGGATCATATTTTGTACTTAAAGTAAACTTTTCTGTTGTCTCCAGAGGCAAAGAGCCAAAAACTTCATCCGTACTAATGTGGTGAAAATGAGCAACTTTGTTTTTGACGGCTGCTTCCAGCAAATTAAAAGTGCCTAAGACATTAGTTTGCAAAAAAACTTCTGGATTTAGAATAGAACGATCGACGTGAGATTCTGCAGCAAAGTGCACAATTAAATCCATGTTTTGAGTCACTTTTTCCACTAATTCTCGATCACAAATATTACCATGTACAAAAGTATAATTATCTTGATTCTCCACACTTTTTAAATTGGCCAAATTACCAGCATAAGTGAGAGCATCTAAATTGGTAATTTCATCTTCTGGATGATTTTTGAGCCAATATAAAATGAAGTTGCTTCCAATGAATCCGGCTCCGCCAGTGACAAGAATTCTCATCTTTAATTTTCCTTTATCGATTCTAATTTACAACCCGCTTCTTCCAGCTTTTCTAAGCGTACCGCCAAATAACCGCTGGCAAGAGCTAAAATTATTGTGGTGAGAAGAAAAAAATAGAGCCAAAAACGTTGATTTAAAGGTAAATTTTCTGATTTAGAATTACGAAAAAAATTTAACCATTTCTTAAGTTTCATTGAGCTATTATAACACTGAAAGTGTGCTATAATCGGGCTTAGCGCACACTGAAGGTGAGAAGTAAATTAGAAAGGAATTCTGATGGAAATTCAGATGACCAAAATTTTCGTTCAAGCCAAAGGTTTCGACCTCACAAAGGCGATGGAGGATCGATGCTACGCTGGTGCTGGTAAACTTTTCCGTTACGATCCAGCGATTAAATCAGCCGCTTTCACTTTGTCTGGTTCTAGCAAGCGCGGTTTCACTGCCAAGCTCAAGCTTTCCCGCGATGGTAAAGATTTGTTTTTTCAATATCAAGATCCAGCAAACCTTTATGCTGCTATCAAGGAAGTTTGCACTAAAGCTAAGGAAGATTTAAGCGAAAGTAAGTAATGTCTTGGCTCTGCAAAATTGTGGATATTTTTTATCCACGGTTTTGTTATCATTGCGGACGAATGGGTGAGTTTTTGTGCGATCAAGGCTATAACGAACTTAATTTTTTAACTGCACCAATAAAGTTAACTTTACCTACAGTTTATCTTGATCAAGCTCAAGCTTTGTTGGCCTACGAACCTTTGGTGGCAAAAATGATTCATCAATATAAATATAACGGCGTGCGTGACCTGAGCGCTACTTTTGCTTTTTGGCTTTATCAATTTTTGCCCTTGCCAGAGGTAGATGCTCTCACCTATATTCCGTTACATCGAAAGCGATTGCAGGAGCGCGGTTACAATCAAGCTCGTTTGATTGCTTCTGCCTTAGCACAAAAATTGGCTTTACCTTGTTTGCCAGCGCTAAAAAGAACTATTTATCGGGATAAACAAGCTTTAAGCAAAAATGCTGCTGAAAGATTAACAAAAAGTGCCCATATTTTTGCGCCGCAAAATGCCGCTATTTGGAGTAAAAAATATCCGCGGATTTTAATTATTGATGACGTATTAACCACTGGCGCCACTTTAAATGAAGCGGCGCGGATTTTGAAAGAAAATGGTTTTGCTAAAGTTTACGGAGTTGCTCTGGCTCATAGCGATTGATTTTATGTGGTATATTAAGAGAAAAGAT
>JAUNST010000047.1 GCA_030539095.1 bacterium | reverse complement strand
TATTTGATAAGCTGATAAATTTAAACCAGCAGAATCTGTTAATGATAAAGGAGATACTCCTTCTGCTGAAGTTAATGATTGCAGAGAAACTAAGAGATTATTATCGTTAACTTTGACAAACTTTAAATCGCCAGATTTGACAACCGTACCCACGGGAACCTGAGTCACGGAAAGCGTGGCGGCGGAAGCGGAAATCGGAGAAAAAAGAAAGGCAAAAACTAACAACGCTAAACTGAGGGCAACTTGGAACTTGAACAATTGCAGCAACTTAAAAAAATTCCGCAAAAGCGAATGACGAAATTCGTCATAGTGAATACAAAAGTTGATCCCACAAAACAAGCGAGAAAAAGCACCACGTTTTTTCATAGAAACATTATAGCACGGAATGAAAAATTCGCGAAATCGCTATGGGCAAAAACTCTTTATTTTTATTGTAGATCAAGAGTGTCGAGATTTAATTGGATTTCGCTGCTTGCTTCTTGACTGCCATCTAATGTTAAATTGGACAAATCAATCATTTCTCCGGTATCCTGTCTAGCTAATGGCGAAAAATCGGAAATTAAATAAAGTAAAAATGCAAAAAGAAAAATTGCAATTCCTAAAGCGCTGTAGACCCAAGTCATTTCTTTTTTAGTCACGTTTTTTTCCTTTGAATTTTTTTAAATCGTCAAAAAATAAAAGTAGCGGCACCGAAGCAAACGGCGAAGAATAAGTACCACAAATAACGCCCAGCAATAAAGCTAGAGCGAAATCGCGCAATGTCACTCCGCCCAAAAGCAAAAGCGCGAGCAGCATAAACACCACTGTTAATGAGTTATTGAGCGAGCGCGAGAAAGTGGCAGTCACTGCGGCTTCGGCGACTTCAGTTAAATTAGTTTGTTTAAATTTATTTTTTAATTCGCGAATACGATCGTAAATAACCACTGTGTCATGAACGGAAAAAGAAATCGTCGTTAGCAGCGCCGTCACAAAAAGCGTATCTACTTCGGTGCCGGCATAAGCGCCCAAAAGGCTAAAAATGCCGCAAACGATTAACGTATCGTGGATCACGCCTAGCAAAGCAGCAATGCCAAAAGTGAAATCATGGAAACGATTCCAAAGATAAAAGACTAAAATAATACAAGCTAAAACAATGGCAATCAAAGTTTTTTTAATTAATTCTCCGCCCAAAGTGGCACCAAGAGAATCAAAACTTACCACTTCCACCTCAGTAATATTTTCGCTAATTTGGTTTACTAATTCGTCTTTTTGGGCGTTCTGCAGGGGCGCCAATCGCAACAATATTTGTTGCTGATCGTTTTCTTTAACGCTGCTCAAATTAAAATCGTCGCTAATTTGAGCACGAATTGCGTCTTCTGTTAATAAAGCGCTCATACTCGCTTCGTTGGCTTGCAAAGTTAATAAACTACCACCAGTAAAATCAATTCCTGATTGCAAACCGAAAAAAATTAAAGCTACAATTGATGGCACTAAAAAAAATGCAGAAATAAAAAAGTAGAGCCAGTAATTTTTATAAATTTTCATTTTATTTTTTAATCTTATTAATTAAGATTTCGATGTTTCTTTTTCCTCTTTCTCACGAATCCAAATGCGCATAAAATTGCGACTAACAAAAATGCCAGTAAAAAGTCCCACGATTACGCCAATTAATAAAGTAATGCCAAAACCACGGATCATGCCGCTGCTATTTAAAAAGGAAAAATCGAATGGATTAATTAAAATAACGGCAATCATAATGGTAATCACATTGGCGTCGCGGATACTATCCCATGCTCGGCCGAAACTTAGTTCGCGCGCTTGATTTAAAGTTTTTCCGGCTTGCAGCTCTTCTTGCAAACGCGAAAAAATCAAAATATTACTGTCTACTGCCATGCCGATGGAAAGCAAAAGCGCGGCGATCGAAGGCAGTGTCAGCGTAACACCAAAAATTTTGTAAATAGCGATAATTAAAATGGAATAAATAACTAAACCGATGTCGGCAATAATACCTTTGGTACCGTAAATAAGAATCATAAATAGACAAACTAAGGTGAGGCCGACCACACCGGCAAAAATACTGCGGCTAATGCTGTCTTCACCCAAGCTAGCGCCCACCTGGCGTTGTTGCAAAATTTCCAGTGGCACCGGTAAAGCTCCGGAATTAAGTTGTACTGCTAGCTCACGACTAGAATCCACAGTAAACTGACCATTGATGATGGCATTGCCATCAATGATGGCACTCTCAATTCTGGGCACAGTTACTGGCCAATCATCGATAAAAACGCCCAAGTTATTACCAAGATTATTTTTGGTAATATCAGCAAAAATTTCGCGACCTTCTGGAGTAAACTCGAGTGCGATCACCGGCTGACGAGTTTGAGGATCAAAAGTAGCCATCGCTTTTTTGAGCATGGTGCCAGTTAAATCAGTTTTCTCAAAGGATTCTAAGTAAGCATAATATTGATTAATTTGTTCCTCTTGCGTAGTGGCGCTAACGCTAGCGATGGCGGCGGCGGCCGTTGCTTGTTGTAGACGGAAGTCCATCATTGCCGTAGTGCCGATAAGAGAAAGTGCTTCGTCGGTATTATCTAATCCCGGTAATTCAACAATAATACGATAATCGTCGCCATTGATGGCGGTCTGAATCACTGGTTCGCTAACGCCGTAAGCATCAATCCGGCTACGCACAACTTCCACCGCGCTTTCCAAAGCATCCAAGCGATCTTCTTTCGCGATATTACTCATGTCTGCGCACAGTTGCAGTTGCATCCCACCAGCAATGTCTAAGCCTTTTTTTAGCGGTAAATCAAGAGAATATTGCTTGCCAAAAATTGTTGGCTGAAGAATACTTTTATCGAAAGTGATAGTTTTATTGCCAAATTGCCATTGCCATTTACTTGGTAGAGCAATAAAGCCAGCAATCAAAGTGAGAGCTAGAATCAAAACAAAATTACGGACAACCTTACTTTTTCGCCACATAAAGTGAAACAAATTATATCACAAAGTAGTCTGTTAAATAACCGATTTTAATAAGAATTTAGCTACCTCCTGAATTTCTTTATCCAGCTCTGTCATCCTGAATTTCTTTATCCAGCAGATTTAATCTTGCTGGAGTTTCAGGACCTTTTAAAGTTTTAAGTGTTAAGTATTACCGTTTTTGCGCTTCTTTTCATTTAATCTTACTGGAAGTTCAAGATCTTTCCTATTCCAGTAAAAAAGTATAAAATTAAAGTTGGTAAAGCTTGCTCTTTAACAAGTTTACTAAGGCTTTATTTTTTGGTTACGGCCAGAATCTAAAACGTTTATATCTTTCAGTTTAAAGAATTCACCTGTTTTTTATTTAAAATAGGTTATTAAGCTGTTTAGCAGTGTTAACTGCTAAACACAAATCAAGTAATTCTTTTTCGTTTGTCATCCTGAACTTTAGTTAACTGTCATCCTGAAATTTTTTCAGGACCTTTTGGAGTTTCAAGTGTTAAGTATTATCTTTCTTGCGCTTCTTTTATCTTATCTTGCTGGAAGTTCAGAATCTCCTGAGCTTGTCCCGCGTAGCGGGACCTGCCTCAGGCACGGGCTCAGGACCTTTTGAAGTTTTGCGTATCTATGTATTTAAGAAATTGCTGTTTTTATGTGGTTTTGCCTTTTAAAGGCATTTGACCTTAATTTCCTGGGTCTCTACTCTGGCTACTGCAGTGCTTCTGGAGGGCTTGTCAATCAGGGCGGCAGCGGCTACTTTTGGTCCAGTACGAGCTACAGTTTGACTGGTGCTTGTAACTTGTTCTTCAATGCTACTAACGTTTACCCGCGGGACTACTGGAACAAGTTCCTCGGGTTTGCTGTGCGTTGCCTCAAAAACTGAAAACTTTCAATTGCTTTTAATTAATTGATTATTACGATACTTTTTTATCTATTTTTCGCTAGTTTTATGATACAATATAGGTCTTATGCGGCCTTGGTATTTTAACTTACGCATCAATTTAAAATTGGCCCTAGCAAAGTTGTTGGCGCGCTGGTTATTTTGGCGTAAATATACTTGGGAACCGTTATTGGCTACTTTGCCCAGCGCGCGTAGTTTTCGTTTATCAAAAAAAATAAAACGTACTTTTGTGCCAAGAAAACGCCGTTCTTGGAAAGAAAAAAGTTTTTTTTCTTATGCCACTCGCTGGCGTTTTAATGAATTTTGGCGAACTTTAAAGCAGTGGCGTCATCGCGCTAAACATAAAAAAACTCGTTTAAAAAAAGCTAATCAAAAAGTCATTACTCGCTATCTACGGCAGCAACAGAAAATCGTTCTCCGTCGTCATCATCCATTAGTTGGCGCTTTAGTACGCACCCTGATTTCCTTTTCCTTGACAGCTGGCATTCTTTTTGGTGCTTGGTGGTGTTACGAAAATATTTTTAATAATTTGCCTTTGGTAAGTGAATTGATTGAAAAGAAACAACCGATGACTACCAAAATTCTCGATCGTAATAATCATCTTTTGTTTAGTATTTACGAAGATGAAAATCGTACTCCAATTTCTCTAGATCAAGTTTCCCCTTATTTAATTCAAGCAACCATTGCTATCGAAGATCGTACTTTTTATCAACACAACGGTTTTGATTTAAAAGCGTTTGCGCGGGCTTTTATGAAAAAT
>JAUNST010000015.1 GCA_030539095.1 bacterium | reverse complement strand
TGAAAGATATAAAACTTTAATTTTTGGCCGTAACCAAAAATTAAAGTATTGATTTTAGTAAACTTGTTAAAGAACCAAGCTTTACCAATTATCTATTTTATAACTTTTTTACTTAAATATGATAGATACTGAAACTTTAGCAAGATAAATTAAGGATAGATTCTGAAACTCCAGCAAGATTTTAAACAATTATAAATCTGCTGGATTACACTAAAGTGTAAAAGTTCAGAATGACAGTTAATTATTGTAATACTTTAATACGTAAAACTTTGAAAGGTCCTGAAAAAATTTCAGGAGACAGAGCTGGATAAAGAATTCAGGACAACAATAAGGATGACAAAAGATTTTTTTTGTTATATAATCATCCTATGAAAAAAATTTGGCTAATCAGTGCCGCTACGCTGGGAGTGATCGTTTTGGCAGTTGTGGTTAGCAGCAGCTGGTTTTTATCTTTACCATTTATTCCTCAAAATATTCGCAACCATTTTTTAATTAACGCTAATATTTTCCCTGCCAGCGATGATTCTCGCAGCCAATTTTTAGCGATCAATCCAGGTTTTCGCGCTGAGTTCGGTGATAAAGACAATCCCACTAACGCGTTTTTGCGTTTTGAAGTGACTCAAGCGAGTGATAGCGCGCAAGCGAATGGCGACGTTAATCGCAATCTTTTGGAAAATTGGACTAATGTTTACGAAGCTTTCAAAGAATATCAGCCAGGAGTTGAATGGCAGTTGTTCCTTACTGGTGTCGATGAAAGCGAAATGTCGCAAACAGCCATCGGTGAAGACGAAGAAATTTTGCGTTTGATGAAAGAGCTTTCTGGAGATCAGGTAATTAGCGAAACACCAACGGAAATGGCGCAAGTTCTGAGTGACAAAGAAAATATTGTTACTCAAACTCAAGTGAGTCGTCAAGACGGCTATGATTTAGTAGAAAATTTAGCCGTCGCCCCAGACGTTGATTTAACTTATACCATTAAACCAGGGAAAGGTGTAGAAAACACTATTGTTTTAGGTGATCGCAAGGATTTTGATACCGCCTGTTTACAACTTTTAAGTTTGGGTCTGGCTGGTCAAGACTGCGATCTGCCAGATAATAAGTTTAGCTTCTTGCTCAAACTTGATGCCGGTCAAAAATTAATTTATTCGCCCTTAGCAATTGATGACGGTAAAGGCACGTATTATGTTCAAAGAGAAGATCAGCCGCTTTTACGTTTAGCCAATCCTGCGCTAGTTGATGCGCAAGGAGCAAAAAGTACCGCAGTTAAATTTGAAATCCAGCCGGCTGCCGTCGACGGTGTGGAAACTCAAGATTATTACATCGCCACAATCACTGCTAATTTAAGTTGGCTTTTGGAAAAAGATCGTCAATATCCAGTAAAAATTTCCAGCGGTTTATTTGTTGATAAACTCAACTTTTTTGCCGGCGAGCAATTAAATTAAATTACAAACGAATGTTCGATTTCACTTGTGGAATCACTAAATCATTAGTGAGGTTCTTTAAATTTTCCACTTCTTGCAATAAAACGTCTGCCTGATTTTTTTCCGCTATAGCCGCTCGCTGAATTGCTGCTTCTTTATTCGCGGCTTGCCGCGCAGACAATTTTTGCCAACCAAGAATTAACAAAAGCAAAAGAATAATTGCTCCAGCAACTACTGAAATCATTAAAGCTAATTTTTTCCAGTTTTTCATTTATTCTAATTCCGCGTAAACTTTTAAACTAGTTTGTAAATCACTCTGAATAATATTTAAAGCGTGAGCAAATTGAGTGTAGGTTTCATAATTGCGAATGGTAGTTAATTTTTTTTCTTGAACAGCTAAATCAGCTTTTAAATTGGCTAAAGTCCGTTCGCTTTCTTGAATAGTTTTCCGCTTTTGTTCAGCTAAAATTTGCGTTTCTGCTTCTGCAATAATACGTTCTTGCTGTGTATCTACTAGTTGTTGGTATAAGTCGACCAATTGGCTCAAACGTGACCAATAAATCCAAGCATAAGCTTCGTAAGCAGTATTACTTAAATTCGCCATAATTTGCGCAAACTTTGCATCTTCCTGATACCAAGTGGTTGTTTGAGTAAACTCGTGATTTAAACTCAAAAATTGCTGATTTTGGTTTTGAAGATTTTCTGTTAGATCAGCTAATTCAATTTGATTGGTAATATAAGTTTTGCACAGTTCAAGCAGATATAAACAATAATTGCTCATCGTTTGCGCCCGCGCTGCCAAAACTACTTGAGCACTATTAATAACATTAACAAAATTATTTTCCGAATTATCACGACTATAAATTTGTCTCTCTCTTTCGAAACTAGCTGCCGCAGAGCTGTATTCTTTCAATTGATTTTGATAGAGGACTTGAGCATCTTCTAAAGCAGTAGCCGCTAAAGCCGGAGTTTTCGCCAAAAACCCAAAGCCCAAACAGAGAAGCAAAACTAAAACAGATTTCTTCATTAAGATTATTTTAGCACATTGAGCGATTTTTGTCGCGCCAGTTCGCTGGCTTCAAACAATGACTCGAAGGTACCGCAATCAAACCATTTGCCATGCACAAAAGCAACTTCTAATGTGCCTTCTTGCAAAAACAAATTATTAATATCGGTAATTTCTAATTCACCACGTGCCGACGGTTTTAAGTTTTCCGCTTTTTTAATTACACTATTATCATAAACATAAAGTCCGGTGACAGCGTAATTACTCTTCGGTGCCTTCGGCTTTTCTTCAATCGACAAAGCTTTCATGTTTTTGTCAAATTCCACTACCCCAAATCTTTCCGGATCTTTGGTATGAATGGCAAAAACTTTCGCGCCGCCTTTGAAGTTTTTAATATCTGCGCTAAAGTCATCTTCGTATAAATTATCACCCAAAATTAAAGTCACGTTATCATCATCAATAAAGTTTTTACCGATAGTGAAAGCCTGCGCTAAACCCTCTGGCTTTTCTTGAATGATATAAGAAATTTTGCAACCATAGTCTTCACCATCGCCAAGTAGTTTTAAGAAATCACCAGCGTTATTAGGAGCAATAATAACCAAAATTTCTTTAATCCCAGCCTTAACTAAAGTCTCAATTGGGTAGAGCACCATCGGTTTGTTGTAAACCGGCAATAGTTGCTTGCTCGTAACTTTGGTCAATGGCCGCAAACGAGTTCCAGAACCACCAGCTAAAACAATCCCTTTCATAAAGCCTTTCTAGTTAATCCTAATTCCGCCAACTGTTCGTCGGCGACAGCGCTTGGCCCATCCATGACTGCAGTTTTACCGCTGCCAGTGGTTGGGAAAGCCACAACTTCTTTAATTGATTCTTCACCAGTGAGAACCATTAATAAGCGGTCTAAACCTAAGGCTAAACCACCGTGAGGCGGTGTGCCTAAATCAAACGCGCGCAATAAATGACCAACACTCGCTTCCACTTCCGCTTCTGTATAACCCATAATTTTGTAAGTAGCCATTAATGCTTCTCGAGTATGAGCGCGAATGCTACCGCCGCCCACTTCATAACCATTGCAAACTAAGTCATACTGGGCGGCACGTAAGCCAGCAATATTTTTTCCGGCCAACCAATCCGCTTGATCTTCTGGCAAAGCCGCAGAAAATGGATTATGAGTAAACGTCCAACCGCTTTTGCCGTCAAGAACTTCCGCCGCATCGCTGCGATCAACTTTTTTGAAAAAAGGGAAATTCACTACCCAAGCAAAAGCGAGAACACCATCTTTTTTCTCTTGTTCTGTGCGTAAATCAAAACGATCAGCGCCGTATTTTTCCATCGCTTCTTGATAGTTAATAACTGGAAAATCCGCTTTTTGCAGTTTGCCGCCCACCGCTTGAACCGCTTTTTTTACTATCGCTTCGACCGTTTGCATCACTTCTTGCGGCTCAAAAACATAACTCATTTCTAAATCTAATTGAGTTAGTTCAAGCAAGCGATCGGCACGTAAATCTTCATCGCGGAAACAGCGAGCAACTTGAAAATAACGTTCAAAGCCAGACGCCATCAAAAGTTGTTTATATTGTTGAGGACTTTGCGGCAGGGCATAAAAAGTGCCAGGTTGCAAACGCGAAGGAACCAAAAAATCTCGCGCTCCCTCTTTAGTAGTTTGGCTCAAAATTGGCGTTTCAATTTCTACGAAATCCTGTTCGTAAAGAGCGTCACGCAGGGCGCGCACAAAGTTGCTGCGTAAACGAATATTTTTAGTTAAACGCGCGCGCCGCAAATCCAGATAGCGATACTTCAAACGTACTTCTTCATTCATTTCCAAACCATCGCCCTCAACTAAAATAGGCAAATCTTGGGCTGAACCAAGAATTTTATATTCTTTAACGTCGAGTTCTACCGTGCCAGTGATAAGTTCCGGATTAATTTGTTTTTCTGGTCGCGCCTTAACTTCACCCACAACTTCCAAAACAGATTCTGTTTTAACTTCACTCAGCATTTTATAACCAACAATCTGAATTTTACCGGTACGATCGCGCAAATCAATAAAAGTCACCTTGCCGTGATCACGTTTGGTTTCGGCAAAACCAAATAAAGTGACCGTTTCACCAATTTTATTTAAAGTGTCTTTGATTAAAGTTCTTTGCATAATGCTGTTGCTGATTATATCACGAGAAATATAGTTGAGATACTTGAGCTATTGAGGATGATTAAGTTTAAAATCTAGGGCAAAAATTTTAGGAGTCAATTGGCCACGGAATTCATCAATTTTAATTTCGCCCAAAATTTTTGCCTCTTCACCACGCTTGGGAATTTGTAATTGTTTTTTGGCATATTGCCAAAAAAGCGCGCTAATCGAACGACCGCTTTCATCAACCAAATCAAGACGTAAATGTTGATTTTCAGTTCCTAAAAATCTCCAGCTGCTAACGCGACCACTCACTTGAACAATAACTGCCGGATTAGCCGTTCCAAAAGGAGCTAAATCAGCTAAAAATTGCGGTAAATCAGGATTATATAAAAGAGGAATTTTAACTGCCAGATCACCCTCCAATTTAGGCTGTAATTGATCAGAAGTAATTTTTTTCGCCACTTGAGAAATTTTTTTCTTTACTGTGGCAAAGTTATCAATCTGAAAAGAAAAACCGGCGGCCATTTCGTGACCACCAACGTCGATTAGCTCTTCACGAAAAGTCCGCAAAAGTTCCGTAATGTTAATACCTTCAATAGAGCGGCAAGAAGCCTTGCCGATTTTTTCGTTTAAGCTAATAGCAATCGCTGGCCGCTGATAAATTTCTACCAATTTACTAGCAATTAAACCAATGATGCCTTCATGAAATTTATCACTGCTCACCACAATAATTTTATCCAGTTTTTTTTCATCGATTTGTTTAATCGCTAAATCCATCATTTCGGTTGTTAACTCTTGACGCTGACCATTGACTCTAGTGAGAACTTGCGCCAATTCAGCCGCTTTTTTGCGATTGCTGGTGCAAAGTAAACGCAGAGCCTCCAAAGTGTTAGTTAGGCGACCAATGGCATTAATTTTGGGGCCTAAACCAAAACCAATATCGTCCACACTTAATTTATCTGGATTAATATTGGATATCTTAATTAATTCCATTAAGCCTGGTCGCTGAGAGTGTTGTAGTTTTAGCAAACCTTCTTTTACTAATTGTCGGTTAACGCCAGTAAGCGGAACTTGATCAGCAATAGTCGCCAAACACACCAAATCTAATAAATCAAGAATTTTTGTTTGCCAATCTTTCACTCCTAATTTTCGCCACAGTTCTTTAACTACAAACCAAGCTACTCCAGCTCCGCATAAACGCGTAGTCGCCACTACCGCCAAAGCGTCTGGCAAAACTGGCTCATTATTTTTCATTAATGGCAAATGATGATCGGTAATAATGACCGGTACAGCCTCCTTTTTGCAAAATTCCAAAGCTTTATTAGCAGTGATGCCGTTGTCCACAGTGATTAGTAAATCCGGTTTGGAATTAGCAAAAATTTCTGCCAAAGCGTTTTGGCGCATGCCGTAACCGTGCCGCAAACGATGAGGAATAAAAGGAACAGCTGTTAAACCAATTTCTCGCAAACCGTGCCATAAAATAGCCGTGGCACAATTGCCATCCACGTCGTAATCACCAAAGATGACCACATCTTGACCTTCAGCTTGTGCTTGAGCTAAACGATTTAAAGTAGCTTTTAATTGTTTATTATCAATGGCTACATCTTTGGCAGCTAAAGCAGCTAAATCCAAACTTTTATTTTTATCTAGCGCTGGACGATGAGCTAAAATTAGCCGACAAAACTCTTGCCAATCATCACAAATATCAGGGGAACGTAAACACCAAAGCTTCTGCATTCACTTTTGATTTTACTACGGTTTTGCACGAAAAAAATTGCTATTTTTGATAGAAAAGGGGAAGGCTTAGGGCCTTCCCCAGGAGTTTTCCTTACGGATGATTTCTGTCAAAGCTTTTTGAGCCAAAGCAGCATTGCACTTTCCTTGTACAGAAAAGGCAGCATAGTAACCCTTTTTAGGGTCACAAGCGACTGCCGGATTCAGTTCAAAGAGGCTTTTTGTAGCCAGATTGACAACGACGCTATAATCTTCGCGCAAACTTTGACTTTTCAAATACTCAGCATTGCCAAAAGCTCGCGTTTTTAGATTGATGCGATCACCCCTTTTGACTACTAAACAGCCAACTCCGCAAAGACCTTGGTGCAAGAAGATTTTTTGCCAAACTTCAAAGCCAATTTCGAAGCACAAAAAATTCACTTCCTTTCTTCAAGATAAAAGAGATTATATCACGCCTTTTTGTTTTCGCGTTTCAAATGGCGTTTTTTTAAACAATTCATGATTTCTGCGGGTTGGATATCTAAAAGGGCCAAAACTACTAGGCTATGAAAAAACAAATCGCTCATTTCTCCAATGAGTAACTCTTTTTCTGCGTTTTGTTTTTTTCCATGATAATTTTTGGCTGCGATCACCGTTTCCACTGCTTCTTCGCCAATTTTTTGCACCGCGCGATCAAAACCGCTGGCTGCCAATTGAGCGACATATGAACCCGTGGGTTTTTTTTGTAAACGTTCTTGAATAATTTGGTATAAATCTTGGCTGGTAAAATTCTGCGTCATAAATTTTTCATTTACTTAATTAATTTTTCAATTGGCAAAACTAAGATACCGGTGGCACCTAGTTTTTTCAATTTTTCTACAGTTTCCCAAAAAACGTCTTCCTCAATTACGGTTTGAATAGATAGCCAATCTTCCAGACCAGCCAGCTGAGCGATAGTCGGTGATTTTAAGCCAGGCAACAAGTCTTGAATTTTGGGCAGAATCTGCCGCGGCGCATTCATCATAATATATTTATATTTGCGCGCCGCCAAAGAACTATTAAAACGTAAAACTAATTTATCTATAATTGCTCGTTTGTCTTTATGCAAACCGTCTAGGTTACCAACTAAAATTGCCTGTGAATCAAGTATTTTTTGCACGCAAACAAGTTTATTTTGTTTAAGTGAATTGCCAGTTGCCGTGAGATCAACAATCGCGTCGGCGTAACCAATCAACGGCGAAATTTCCACTGAACCAGAAATATTTACCAAATCCACATCTACACCCATATTTTTGAAAAAATCATCAGTCATAATCGGGTAGGTGGTCGCCACACGTTTGCCCCGCAAATCGCGCACGGTTTTAATCGGAGAATTATTTGGCACTGCTAAAACCAAAGAACAGTAGCCAAAATGCAAATTCATAATTTTTTGACTCGAAGATTTATTTTCCAAAAAAATGTTTTCGCCGATAATGCCCAAATCGACAATGCCGGCGTCAACTAAATTGGGAATATCATCGTCGCGCACATACAAAAGTTCCACCGGAAAATTACGACAGTGGCCAAACAATTTGCGAGTATCTTGCTCAATTTCTAAGCCTGCTTGTTCAAAAAGCTTCAAAGTTTCTTCGGTTAAGCGCCCTTTTTTTTGAATAGCAATGCGAACTGCTTTTTCATTTAAGTTTTTTTTGTCTAAATTTTTATATTTATCCACAAAACTAACTGCCGTCGTCGATTTTTGATCAAAAAGATATTTTTCCTTTTTATAAAAGAAAGCCCATTCTTTATCGCCATAACTAAAGTGCCACCATTCGCCATCGTAAGGAGCAAAACCTTGAGTCAGCATCGCTTGACGCAGAGCTTGACGATTTTTCCGTGCGGTTTGACTGATAAAAGGCGAGTCTGTGTACACATCTTTAGTCTCGAAATCACCAATTTCTGTCCCAAAGTCTAAGTAAGCTTTTTTCTCTTGGTCAAAAATAAGCACGTCAACCGCACCGCCAGTTGGGTGACCAGCCACTTGTGGTACGGCGATTAAACGGTGGACGGCTTCCAATAAATCTTGCGTGTTTCGATACTTTTTTTGTAAAATTTTCTTTTGTTGACTAAAAGATTTTTTTTGAATTTCCAAACTACGATAACCATAAGCCACCACCAATTGCCAGTTAGGATTAATTTTTTTCAAATCACGATCAACAAAACGCAACTTCTTGTAAACACTTTCGCGCACGGAAATATTAGTAATAGTATTCTCCATATCGCGTAAAAAAATGTACCGACCAATTAATTCTCGACCAGAACTGGGTAAAGTAACAAATTTTTCTCGATCGGCGCTCTTGTCTAAATCGACAACAGTACAAAGGTCACTGTAAGTGACAAAAGTTTTTTCTAATTCTTGATATTTTTTTTCTTCTTGATTCATTTTATTTTTTTCATAACTAATTTTTAAATAAAAAACTCTCGGCGAGCGAGAGTTGGTTGATGGTGACTTTTAAAAAGCAATTCCTACGCCATCAACCACCGAAATGGTGATGATGAAGCGCCAAGCTGAGTAAACTTAATAAGTCAGTCACGATAACCGCTATTATAACATAGTTAATATGAAAAGGGGCCGCTTTATAAAAGCGGCCCCTGAGCAGCAATCCTTTTACTTTTTGTCGTAGACCAGGAAAATCCGTTCGTCGTCTTCCGTTTTACCGTTTTGGCGCTCTTGGCGAACCACTTGCGTCAAGCCAGGAACCAGACGGAAACCGACCGCTTCGTTCAACTGGCGCGAAGCCAAATTGAGTTTGGAAGTCCGCAGCAAAATGTGCTTGGCGGGCGTATTGTCCACCATAGTCAAACTAAGGCGGCTCCCCAAGCCTTGACGGCGCGCGCTTTTCGCTACTCCCAGATCCGCGGCATACCAATCTTCTTCTTCGTTGAAGCCAAAAGGTTTGGCCAAAGCCAAAACTTCAGGTTCATCCTTCAGAGGAATAGAAGCTACGAAACCAGTTGCTTGTCCGGCTTGATCGTGAGAAATAAAGAACACTCCATGTTTGATATAGGAGGTCATAATTTCCCAGACTTTGCCAGGAGAAAAGTACTCGCAGTAGGGCGGTTCGGAAAAACACTGCTGATAGAGTTTGTCCAGTTGACCTTGGTAGAAGATTTCTCGCAACTGATCATTGCTCAAAATCTGAACGATGTTACTGGGAGCATTCATCAGTCACAACCTCCTCATAGATCTTGCGATCGGTCGTGATTGGGCCACAGATACGCGCTTGCGTCACCTGACCATCGTGGTAGGAAATCAAAACCTTGATGACTCCACCAGAAGGCTGAGCGATCGCCAGCTCTTGCGAGGTTTGTTTTTCGGCAGTTTGCCAGAGGCCAACAGCCACCGAACCGCTGCCGCAGGCAGTCTCGTAGTACATCTGATCGTTGGCAGAAACATAAACGCAGGGGTGCATTTTCCAGCCGGTCGGCAATTTTTCCAAGAAAAGCACGCCGGCCGCCGGCTCTTTCATCAGATCGTAGAACTCCAATAGCTCGAAAGCCGCATTGGTCAGCTTGCTGCCAGAGGCAGCAGCTTCCAGAAACGGTTTAGCTTGTTCGGGCTCCAAAATCAGATGAGTTATGCCTTCCATTTTCACCAAATGGTGACCAGGCTTGGGCTGGCTTACGCCAGTAAGGTCTTGACCGACCGGCATTTCCGCCCAGGCTTCCAAAGCGTCAGTGACACCTGCTTTCAGCAGGCGGCTAACACCAGAAACTTGGATCTGGATTTCTCCAGGTTGGCCGTTGAGATAGTACCAGGCAGCCGAGCGAGTGGCGTTGCCGCAGAATTCACCACCAGCCATCGCTAAGCGAGGCTGGGCATGATCTGGGTTAACGAAACCCACTTGCTCCACATTGTGATAGTCGCCAGTGATTTTTTGGTTAATCTGGCGGTATTGGTGTCGATCATGCAGATCGAGGACCAAGGCCGTATCGTTCCCTCCAGGAACAAAAATCTGGAAAGTGAAACGAATCTCCTTCATGATTAAGCCCTCCCTTTCAATTTTTTGAGCTTTTCCAAGAGTTCGGTTAGTGAGAGTTGTTTTTTAGGGATGGTGCCATCAGCGAGTTTAGTCTGAACGGTGTAGCGTTTTTCCGCCACTTCTTGATCACCGATAACCACGGTGACCGGAACGTCCTTCTTGCTCACGTACTGGAACTTTTTTTTGGTCGAACAGTCTTCCAGAAGCACATCCACGCGGAAATCCGCGGCGCGCAAGCGCGCCGCCACTGCCAGCGCTTCAGCTTTCTGATCCAGCGGTACGATAATGACATCGGCGATCGTTTTGCGTGAGCAAGGAATCAAGTTCAATTCGCGCAGTTGGTAAAACAAGCGCGTTAAACCGATAGAAATGCCCACACCAGGCAACTTTTCTTTGGTATAGTAAGAAGCCAGGTTGTCAAAACGTCCGCCAGAGCAAATCGAACCGAGTTTAGGATAGTCATCCAGTTTGGTTTCGTAAACCGTCCCCGTATAGTAGTCCAGGCCACGCGCGATCGAAAGATCGATCGTGAAGTAGCCAGGCTTGATGCCCATGGCTCCCATGAGCGTGATGACTGCCTCCAGCTCGTCGACGCCGGTCAAGAAGAGCGGCTCGGTGATCCCGAGCTGCCGCAGCTGAGCCAGAATGTCTTTGTTCGAGCCGGAAATGCCAATAAATTGGCGCAAAACTCCGATTTGCTCATCAGTGACACCTAGATCATGCAAACACCAATCAAAGTCTTCCGGAGAAATTTTCTCCACTTTGTCGATGATACGCATGACGTCCACGCTAATTTCGCTCAATCCCAATTGAGCCATCAGGCCGTTGAGAATTTTGCGATTGTTAACGCGGATAGTGAACTTGCCGAAGTTAAGCTTGGTAAAAATGTTGTAGATAACGCTGGGGATCTCAGCATCATAAGCGATGCTAAGCTCATCTTTCCCGATGACGTCGATGTCACATTGGTAGAATTCGCGGAAGCGACCCTTTTGCGGGCTTTCGCCGCGGTAAACTTTGGCAATGTGACAGCGCCGAAAAGGGAAAGAGAGTTTGTCGAAGTGATCGGCAACGTAGCGAGCCAGGGGTACAGTGAGATCGAAACGCAACGAAAGATCGTTTTCACCTTTGGTGAAGCGATAGATCTGCTTTTCCGTTTCACCGCCCGCTTTAGCTAGAAGCGTTTCACTCCGTTCGATTGCCGGTGTATCCAGAGCCGTAAAACCGAATTTTTGATATTCAGTCTCGATGATCGCCTTAATGCGATCGAATTCGATTTGCTCCTCTGGCAGCAACTCCATAAATCCAGGTAAAACCCGCGTGTTCACACTTTTAGCCATTTTTGAGCGCTCCTTTCTCATTCTCAGTCTTTCATTTTTCAGTTCAATAAGAGAGATTATACTTCAAGTTTAGACCATTTGAATCACCTCCATGATTTTTTGTCTCTATCTTTAGTAAATTCAGGATTGTTTGTGAAAGAGCCGTTTTGCGCCTTGTTTTGTCGCTTTTTGACAAAACCGCCCAAAACTTCTCCTCCACCATTTGGCGATTATATCACAGCTAGTAATTTTTGATGATCTTAAAATTGTTTATTGACACATATTTATAGTGTGATACAATAGTAAGCAGTAGTGAGGAAACCACGTTTAAACGTTCGGATTCAATCTGAACACTTTGAGCATGGTGGCCGTAGCCCAGTTGGTTAGAGCGCCAGATTGTGGCTCTGGAAGTCGCGGGTTCAACTCCCGTCGGTCACCCCACCACTACTACCAGGGCAAGCTGCTTTTAATTTTTAAAAACAGCTTGCCCAATTTTTTTGTTATAATCACTACTGATGCAATTTTGGCGAAGCTGGAATTTGTTTGAAAAAATCCTTTGTTTGGGCAGTACTGTCGTTCTACTTCTGATTGGTTTACTTTTCCAGAGCAGTTGGCCAGTTCTGATTGCTTCACTAACTGGCGTTTGGACAACTTTTTTAATTGCCAAAGGCAAAGTTAGCGGTCAAGTCATTGGCCTGATTACGATTTTTCTTTATATTTTTACCTCTTGGCAGCAGCAATATTATGGCGAAGTTCTCATTTACGCTTTAGTGATGTTGCCTCTGCGCCTGTGGAGTATTGTCACCTGGAACAGCCATCAAAACAAAAAAGAACATACGATCAAGATTTATCACTTATCAAAAAAAGATTGGCAAACCCTAATTTGGCTTTTTTGTTTGGCTCTTTTTGACACCTATTTTCTACTCAAAGCTTTTAACACGAGCCAACTTGCCAGCAGCACTTTTGCCGCTGTCACCGGTATTTTTGCGATTTATCTGCTGGCAAAAAGAAGTAAACAAGGTTTTAGTTTTTTCATTGCTAATGACTTAATTCGCATTTCGCTCTGGCTTTCGCCAGTAATTCACGGTGATTGGTCTGTCTTACCGATGGCTTTGAGCTGTTTAATTTTTTTACTTAATGACAGTTATGGTCTATATAATTGGACTAAACTAGAAAAAAAGCAACATCGAGCCCAAAGTTAAAATAAGTCTAAATTGTATGATATAATACGCCTCATGGGAAAAGTGCAAGCACATAAACGAGTAGAGAAAGCCAAACGCCAAAATAACTTTGGTTTGGAGCATCGTCAAAAAAATCCTGACGTTTTTGATTTTGAAGGCGTAATTGATGACTGCTTGCCAAACACGAGTTTCCGTCTCACAGTGAGCAAAAGCGATGTCCCGCAATTAGTTGGTAAACAATTATTGGCCACTTTAGCCGGTAAGATGCGTTTATATCGCATTCGCGTTTTGCCTGGCGATCAAGTCAAGGGATATGTGTCAAAATATGATCTAAGTAAGGCAAAAATTATCTATAGATCAACAAAAACAATTTCGCAGTAAAGTCGTTTCTCAGGTTATCATATCTTATGATATAATAGCAAATCTTGCAAGTGCAGGATGTTTTTAAATTAATATTTGAAACAGAAATTATGAAAGTACGCTCATCAGTCAAAAAAATGTGCAATAAATGCAAGTTAGTCAAAAGAAAAGGTGTTTTACGGGTTGTTTGCACTAATCCTAAACACAAACAAAGACAAGGTTAATTATGCTTCGGATTGCAGGTGTTGATTTACCAGAAGAAAAAAAGATTCCTTTTGCTCTTCGCTATATTTATGGTGTAGGACCAAAAGTGGCAGCGGAAATCGTTAAGCAAGCGAATTTATCTGTGGATAAACGCGCTCGCGATTTAACATCCGAAGAAATCGGACGAATTCAAACAATTCTCGATCACTACATGACAGAAGGAGACCTTAAACGCAAGGTCGCTGATGATGTTGATCGTTTAAAACGCATTAAAAGCTATCGAGGCATGCGCCATGCAATGGGTTTGCCGGCTCGCGGTCAACGCACTCGCACTAATTCACGAACTGTGCGTGGCAACAAACGCCAAACCATTGGTTCTATGACTAAAGAAATGGCATCCAAACTCGAGGAAGCGAAAAAGGGCTAATTTATGCAAAAGGCAAGTTCTACTAATAATTCTCGCACAACTAATAAGAAAAAAGTGGCTAAAGTGGTTCAAAAAGGCCGCTTATACGTTAGTGCCACTTTCAATAGCACGCTCGCTAGTGTTACCGATGACAAGGGTAATGTGATTTGCTGGTCTTCTACTGGTGAGTCAGGTTTTAGCGGCGGCCGCAAGTCGACTCCATTTGCTGCAACAGTGGCAGTGGAAAACGCTCTTAATAAAGCTCGTAACTTCGGTATGAGCGAAATTGATGTTTATATTAAAGGTATTGGCCCTGGCCGTGACGTTGTGCTCAACGTTTTAAGAATGGCTAAAATGAAAGTGGGTATGATTGTGGATCGCACACCTTTGCCGCACAATGGCACCCGTTCCAGAAAGGCGAAACATAATCGTTAAGGAGATTTATGGCAAGATATACAGGACCAAAAACTAGATTATCCAGAAAATTCGGCGAAGATTTAGCTCTCAAAACTAATGGCGCTAAAACCGCTCGCCGTTTGATGCAAGCTCCAGGACAACACGGAGCTAGAATGCGTCGCAAACCTTCTCAATACGGCATTCAATTGAAAGAGAAGCAAAAAGTGAAAGCGATTTACGGTCTCACTGAAAAACAATTAACTCGTTTATTCAGTGAAGCCGCTACCAAAGAAACTAACACCGGTATCACTTTACTTTCCTATTTAGAACGTCGTTTAGACAACGTCGTCTACAGAGCTGGACTCGCTCCTACCAGAGCTGCTGCTCGTCAATTAGTGAATCACGGACATTTTTATGTTAATAGCAAAAAAATGGACATTCCTTCCTATCGCGTTCAAGTTAATGACGTGATTAGCGTTCGTCCAAGTTCAAGCAGCATTAAAATTATTAATGAAGCAGTGAAAAATAATGAGAAAACCGATTTAGGTTGGCTCAAAATTAAAGCTGGCGTAATTAAAGCAGCTAGCTTGCCAGTTCGTGAAGATGTTTTAGAAGCGATTGATGAACAGTTAATTGTAGAATTCTATTCTCGATAAAAAGGAGAAAAAGAAGAAAGAGCAAATATGAGAGATTTAAATCAATACGAAGTGATGAACCCAACTTTTGAAGTGAAAGAATTGGAAAAATTAAGTGACAATCATAGCTTAATCGAAATTTCTCCACTTATCAACGGTTATGGTCACACTTTGGGTAATTCTTTACGCAGAGTTTTACTGACTTCATTAGTTGGTAGCGCTATCACGGCTGTTCGTTTTCAAGACAGCGACCATCCATATACTGGCGTTGAAGGTTTGAGCGACGATTTATTAACCGTGATTCTCAATCTTAAACAAGTAGTGGTGAAAGCAGAGACTGACGATAAAGCTACTTTTAGCTTACGCGTTAAAGGTCCAAAAGTGGTGACTGCCGGCGACTTACAAGTGAGCGGTGGTTTTGAAATTATCAATAAAGACTTGGTGCTCACAGAAATTGTGAGTAACAAAGAATTTTCTTTGGAAGTAGACGTGGAAAGCGGCTTTGGTTACCGTTTGGCGGAAGAAAAAGATAATAGCATTATTGGTCAAATTAACATTGATGCTTTATTTTCGCCGGTAGCGACCGTTTCTTACAAAGTGGAAGCCACTCGTGTCGGTCGCCAAACAGATTACGATCGTTTGGTGATGGACGTGAAAACCAAAGGCACTATGAGCCCTTTGGAAGCGGTGATGCAAGCTGCTCAAATTTTAGCCAAACAATTTACACAAATTTTTGATCCGGTGGAAATTGATCGCAAAAAAGAAGACTTCGAAAAACGTCGCTTTGATCCCAAAGAAGCAAAAATTATGCTTTTGACGGTAGAAGAGCTTGAATTGCCAACCAGAATTAGCAATGCTTTACGCCGCGCTGGTTTCAAGACTGTTTATGACTTATTAAGTACCCCACGCAGCATTATTGCCAAAGTGAAGAACTTAGGTTCTAAGAGTGTGACAGTTGTGGAAGAAGCCCTCAGCGTGCATGGTGTAAAATTGGAAGATTAATATGAGACATCGGATTGATAAAAAATTCTTCAATCGAGATACTAAATCACGTCGTAGTTTATTAAACGGCGTGGTGGTAGCTCTTTTTGAACACGGTGAAATTGTAACCACTCAAGCCAAAGGTAAAGAGGGCATGCGTTTAGCTGAATCTTTAATTAGTCAAGCTAAAGTCGGTGATTTGGCAGCTCGTCGCAACTTGCATCGAGTTTTCGGCCGCCGCGACGTAGTCAATAACTTAATTGACCGCGTAGCGCCAGCCTTTCAAGATCGTCAGTCTGGCTTTTGCCGTTTAATTTTAATCGGTAATCGTCGCGGCGACAATACAGCCATGTATCGCTTAAGCTTAGTGAATTCTTTGCCCACAAGCAAAAAGAATGAAAAAGCAGCTGCTAAAGTGACAGCTAAGAAAAAAGCTCCTGTGGTCAAGAAAAATGACCAAGCAGCTAAAGAAGCGGTGGCGCAAGACACTAAAATTGACGAAAAAATGAAAAAAACTGCCGATATGGGCAAAAAAGTCACTCGTCGTCTCAACTTCGGCGGTGGTCGAGGAAAATAATTTATGAAAACTTATCGCACAAAAACGACCGTCCAGCGCAAAGAAGATATCAAAAGAAATTGGCTTTTAGTTGACGCTAAAGATCAAATTTTAGGTAATTTGGCCAGCCAAATCGCCGATTCTTTGATTGGTAAGCATAAAGTCGATTATACCCCACACAATGATGGCGGCGATTACGTAGTTGTTATCAATGCTTCTCAGGTGGCGGTGACTGGTAAAAAAGCTCTTAATAAACTTTATACTCATCACTCCAACTATCCAGGCGGCTATAAAGAAGAAACTTTTACCGATTTATTGGCTCGCCAGCCAGAAGCGGTGATCCGCACAGCAGTGAAAGGCATGTTGCCAAAAAATCGTTTACAAGCTGACCGCTTAGGTCGCTTAAAGATTTTTGCTGGTAGCGAACATACCTACGGTAATTACATTAAATAAATGAGGATTTAAAAAAATATGGCAATCAAGAAAAATAAAAAATCTGCCGCTCAAAAAGTGGTCAAAAAAGTTAAGCCAGCCAAAGTCAACGCTAAAGCAGCTCATCAAAATGCAGCCAGTGTAGTAATGTCTTCGCCAAAAGGCGGCTTTGTAGCCACCGTGGGCAGACGTAAAGTTTCTACCGCTCGCGTGCGCTTATACGAAAAGGCCGGCGACTTTTTAGTCAACGGTTTGCCAGTGGGACAATATTTCCACAGCTTAGCCAATGCGGCGGCTGTTTACAATCAAGCTTTTATTGTTACCAATACCTTAGGCAAACATGCAGTGACGGTGAAAGTCAGTGGCGGTGGTATCAAAGGTCAATTGGAAGCTTTGGTCCACGGTTTAGCTAGAGCAATGGTGAAAATGAATCCAGATTATCACGCTTTATTAAAAGAAGCTGGTTTGCTCACTCGCGACGATCGTATGAAAGAAACTCGCAAAATTGGTACCGGCGGTAAGGCCAGACGGAAACGTCAATCACCGAAGCGGTAAACTGCAAAACGAAACAATTACAGAACCGACCAGCAATGGTCGGTTTTTGGTTAATAAAATCTTTAAAATAGGCTGAGGAAATTCCGATAAAAAAATAATTAATCCATCACTTGCTCATCTAAAACACCCACTTTATATTCTTGAGTTTGGGAAGTTTGACCATCGCGACTAAAAGCTTTAGCGTAAACAGTATAGACGCCTCGCGGCAACTGTTCCCACTTAACCTCAAATTCCATTTCTTTGCGATCTTCTATCTTTTCGCCATTGCGATAAACTTCAATTCGCTCGATGCCAGCGCCGCTATCCGCTTTCACGCGGAACTTCAAAAAGTCATTGGCGCGCGTAGAACGATCTGGCAAATCGTAAATGGCCACCGATAAAGCCTGAGTGTCGCCACACATTTCCGTAGGATATTTGTAAATGCCGTTGTCTTGGCTGGCAATCCAGTTATCAATGCCGATTTGCCAGCGATTAACGCCATCTTGCGAAACCGGATCATCTTCTTTTAGAATAATAAATTCTTTAGCCTCATTGTCGCCAGAAACTAGTTGAGCGTCAGTGGCGATTTTGTTTTCACCGCGGCAAACCCAAATTTTGCTATGAATGGGATCCGGTGAAACATTAGTTTGATTGGTAATAAAGTAATCTTCTTTAGTAGCAAAATCGTCGTGAGCCGGATAGCCGGAAATGGCGTCCACAGTGATTTTTTCCACGCCAGCTGGCATTTCCCAAGCAGGCGTTTCGTAACCTAAATCAACCAAAGCATTAACGATTTGTCGCCAAATCGGTGAGGCACCGGTAATACCGGAAACAACGCTTTTCATTGGTGAACCATCATTATTTCCCACCCAAGTGTGAACCAAGAAAGATTGGCTCCAGCCAACAGTCCAGTTATCTTTAAGATTATTAGTTGTTCCAGTTTTGACGGCGATTGGTAATTTAGTATTCAGTTGTGAGTTAGCGCCGAAGGCGGCGGTACGCGCGCCATTATCTGTAAGAATATTATTAATTAAGAAAACCGCTTTTTCATCAAAAATTTGTTCACCTTGAGTTGGCACGTATTTAAAAAGCGTTTGGTTTTGCACATTTTGCACTTCCAAAATAGACACAGGTTCCACTTTATAGCCACCATTGGCAAAACTAGCGTAAACCTCGGAAAGCTCAATCATACGAATTTCGCCGCCGCCCAAAGCCAAAGATAAGCCTAAGTTTTGTAAATTGGCTGGCGTGGGCGCCAAAGTTGATAAACCAGATTTATAAGCAAAGCTTAAGAAGTTTTCTAAACCAACTTGAGCCAAAGCTTTAACTGCTGGAATATTGTAAGAATTGCCTAAACTCTCGCGCAGACTCACCAAGCCACGGAATTTGCCATCGTAATTGCGTGGTGTATAAGGAGTCGCTTTTTCATCAGTAGTAAAAGTAGTTGGTACATCAGCAAAAACTGTCGACGGATTTGCTCCCTGCTGTTCAATTAAAGCTAAATAAACCAAAGGTTTAATCGAAGAACCAGGCTGGCGCAAAGCAGTTTCATTAGCGGTGACATTAAATTGACCATCAATTTCTTGATTGTAAAAATCTTTACTACCAGCCATCGCTAAAATTTCACCGGTTTGCGGTTCAATGACCAAAGCCGCGCCATTACTAATACCCAAATTTTCTACCGCTTCCACTTCTTCTTTTACAATCGCTTCCACACTTGCTTGCAAATTCCAGTCCAAAGTGGTGTAAACCTGCAAACCTCCACCATCCACCATTTCATCACCGTAAATTTCTCGCAATTGTTCTTCCACATAAAAAACAAAATGCGGGGCTTTGATTTCTCCATACTGCGGCACAAACTCAAAAGTGTCCAGCTCCGCTAAAGCTTCTTGATAAGCGAACTCGCCGATATAACTATCTTCCAGCATCCGGCGCAAAACTGCTTGCGCCCGCACTTTCCAAAGGTATTCACCGTTTTCATCAGTTTTGCCTGCATAAGGTGAATAGCGAGAAGGTGATTGCGGTAAACCGGCCAAAACAGCTGCCTGAGCAATACTTAAATCGCTAACAGGAGTTTGAAAAAGTGTTTTGGCAGCCAAACTGGCCCCGACGATATTACCGCCGTAAGGCGCTTCATTAAGATACATCTCCAAGATTTCTTCTTTAGTAAACATCTCTTCGATTTGCATAGAAAGGATAAGCTCACGAAATTTGCGAATAACTTTTCGTTCATTGGTTAAAAGCATCATTTTCGTTAGCTGCTGAGTGAGCGTGGAACCACCGACAACCCGATTTTGTGTTAAATAGTAATAAGGAATACGCAAAATCGTTAAATAATCAAAACCACCGTGATTATAAAAATCTTTATCTTCAACCGCCACCGTGGCATTAATTAAATTTTGACTAATCTGGCTAATATCGACCGGCTCGCGACGCTGATCTTGATAAAAATCATATAAAAGAATTCCATTGCGATCAAAAATACGCGTCGAAAAACCGTCGCTTCGCACCACTTGCCCTGGAGCTGGCAAATCTTTAGCAATCACAAAGAAAATCACCGTGAAAATGAGAATTCCGGCTACCAAAATAATAGCTAAAATAAACACAAAATTACGCCAGTAGAGGAGGGGATTTTTTCGCCAGCGGGCAAAAAAATCTCGCCAACCTTTTTGCAGTTTTTGCCACATAAACTATATTATAAGAGATTAAAGAGAAAAAGTAAAGTTTTTCACCTCGAGATTAATTCACATTTTTTCAACGCCAAAACCAACTTTTGTCGGTTACAATCAGTCTTATTAATGCTAGTTTTTATTGACGAGTCTGGCGATACTGGTAGAAAAATTGCTCAAGGTTCAAGCCGTTATTTTGTTGTCAGTATGGTCATTTTTGAAGACAATCATGAAGCCGAATTATGCGATCAAAGAATTGAACTTCTCAAACACGAGCTTAACCGCGAAAAAAGTTTTGAATTTCATTTTCAAAATAATTCTAAAAAATTACGCTTAGCTTTTTTAGAAGCAATTAGTTGTTACAATTTTAGTTACTTTGCAGTTGTAATTGATAAAGATCCCAATAAACTTTACGGACCAGGTTTTGACAGCAAGGATTCTTTTTACAAATATGCTTGCAACATGGTTTTTACCAATGCACGCCCATATTTAAATCAGGCAACCGTAATTTTAGATCGCAGCGGCTCAGTTAATTTTAGGATTGGTCTACGTCATTATCTTATTTGTAAAGGTCAATCAAAAATAAAACAAAATTTAATTAAAACCTTCAAACAACAAAATTCTCGTAGTAATAACCTACTGCAACTAGCTGATTATGTGTCAGGTATTATTAACCGCAAAGTACAAGAAAAAACTGATTGGAAAATTTACTATCGTTTTATTTCTGCTAGAGAAAATTTAATTCAAACCTGGCCGAAATAATTTAAGCCACAAAAAACACAGCTTCTTACCTTTCAAAGGACGCACTCCATAAAGGAGACTAATTGAAGCTGTGCCAATTCCGTCTTTATTATAGCATAATTTAAACAAAAATTACAACAATCAGGGTAAAAATTGAATCGGCAACTCCAAAATTTCGGCAGCTGAATTTGAATCTACGCTCAGTTGTAAACAATAATCTTCTGCCGGCCAAGTTTTTCCATTGGCAAATACTACCGTATTACAAGTACTTTTTTGTACATTTAAAATTGCCACTTCTGCATCCTCAATTTTAATCGCAAAAGCATCGTCGTTAATTTTTTTCAAAGTATAAGCTTGCGGCACGCCAATTAAATAGCGAGAACCTTCTTCATAGTTAAAGTCCGCTGAGCGTAAATCTTGCCAAAGAATGAGATTGCCAACTTTTTTTGCA
>JAUNST010000014.1:17530-21217 GCA_030539095.1 bacterium | reverse complement strand
AATGACGCAGCACGACCAAACAAGGCCTTAAAGGCTAAGGATGTAATTCGCATGAAACAATTATACACGGAAAAGCAAATTGACGCAAACGTAAATATTACTTATTTTTAATATAAGGAAAATAGAGTGAAAAATATTTTATTTGCAACTCATTCTAGCAAATAAGCATTTTCTTTAATTTCCCCAGACCAAAAAAAATATTTTATTTGCTGAAATTATATTTTTATAAAGTATAATCAGGTGAAAAGTTATGAATGATATCATTACCGAAATTCTCAAACTTCCGACTGAAACTCGTACTATAGAATTTAAACGTCTTGCATCTAATAAAAACGTAGTAAAAGTTCTAAAAACAATCGTTGCTATGGCTAATACCGATGGCGGAACAATTATTTTTGGTGTTGACGATCCAGTAAAAACAAAATTAAAAGGCTTAGAACGTATTTTTGGAATCGAAGAAAATACAGAAGTATTTGATGAAATTGGTCGCGAAATTCGCAAAATCGCCCCACCAATAAGCAATCTTTAGCCACCACAAATTATTTACATTGAAAAAATAAACAAAAAAGTTGGTATCTTATCTATTCCAAAAGTTACTGATGCTTTTCGTTCTTACGAAAACAATGTTTATATTAGATTAGAGCGAGGTAATAAGATTCTTTCACCTCAAGAAATTATTCATTTTTCTTATATAAAAGGTTTCGAAAAAGCGGACACAGAATTAGTCAACATAAGTTTAGAATTATTAAAAACAACCACCTACGAAACATGGAAAAATAAAAGAAAGATAAAAGGAAATTCCATTGGTCAAATTTTAGAAAAAACCGGTCTTGCTAGAAAAGAGAATAATAAAATTAAACCAACTAGAGCTGCCATACTTTTATTCGCCGACTATCCCAACGATTTAATGGACACTAAATCAAATATTAGAATTATGCAATATTCAGGAGATCGTGAAAAATTTGATTCTGTACCAAATCTAATATCTACTCCCATAACAATTAATGGTCCCGTAGCAAAACAGATTGAAGACGCATCCAAAACAGTTTTAACTATGCTGAGAGCTGGTCTAAGATTAAATGGAGGTTTTCTTACACAATATCAGATTCCAGAAAGAGCTATTATTGAAGCCATCACTAACGCCGTTATACATCGCGATTACTACACAAAAAGAGATATTGAAATTAAAATTTTCGAAAACAGAGTTGAAATTCAAAGCCCTGGACTCTTACCATTTAACATCACTCCATCAAATATTGGCATCGAAAGAGCATTTGGTTATCGAAACGACCTCTTAGTTAAACATTTGAGAGATTTTCCGCAACCACCAAACTTAGATCAAAATGAGGGAGTACGCGCTATGCGGTCAGTTATGAAAAAAGAAAATCTTTTCCCACCAATATTCTCAACTTATCCAGAAGTACAAGATGGGGTTAAAGTAATTTTACTTAACGAAAAAATGCCAAGTGAATGGGATAAAATTGTTAATTTTCTACAAAAAAATAAATATATTTCTAACCAAGAAGCAAGAAAAATTCTAAATCAAGACATCTATACTGTTTCTAAATTGTTTAACAAATGGGTACGGCAGGGAGTTTTAACTAAAATCGTACCTAAAACTGGCGCAAAAAGAAATGTAAAATATCGTTTACCAAATACAGATGAGGAAGAAAATCTATTTTCTTTCATAAAAAACGAATGAATATATTTAAGATAACAGATTGATAGTCGTGTTATAATAACCATCTATGGAGAAGAAGGAATTTACTCAGCAAGCAAAGTTTTTAGGCGTTAGCGTCATTATTTTTGCAATTGTTTGTGCTGTAGCATTTTGGCCACAAAAACAAACTTTAGACGAAAAGAAAAAAATACAAAGTACACAAAATACAATAGTAGAGGAGGCCACTATGGCAAGCGAATTGAAAATTGAAGACACTTTGGTCGGTACGGGTGCAGAAGTTCAATCTGGAGATACCATTCGTATTCATTATCATGGAACTTTGGAAGATGGTACTATTTTTGATAGTTCAGTTGATAGAGGAGAACCTTTTGAAGCGCAAATTGGTGTCGGGATGCTCATTCAAGGTTGGGATCAAGGAATTCCAGGTATGAAAGTGGGCGGTAAACGTCGTTTAACTATTCCGCCAGAATTAGGTTACGGCAATCGAGCCATTGGCAATATTCCAGCTAATAGTACTTTAATTTTCGACGTGGAACTTTTGGACATTTTATAATATGAAATTTACAACCGACTTTGTGGCTCAGGTGGCGCAGTTAGCTAATTTTACTATTGATAAAGAGCAAGAAAAAGAATTAGCGCAAAGTTTTGACGATTCACTAACCAATATTGAATTACTTAATAAAGTTAATACTCAAGGAATTGAACCGACTTATCAAGTAAATAATTTAGTGAATGTGATGCGAGCAGACGAGATTAATGAAGCAAATCAGTTTTCGCAAAAAGAAGCTTTGAGTAATGCGGCTGCCACTCACGACGGTTATTTTGTAGTAAAAAGAGTAATTGATCATGACGACGCTTAACCAATTAACAGTCAAAGCAGCTTTAGATGGTCTGCAGGCGAAAAAATTTACTGGCGCAAAAATTTGGCAGGCTTGCCAAACTGCGATCGAAAAAGATAATCAAAAACTAAATGTCTATTTAGAAATTTTTTCGCCTGAACAAGCGGATAAATTTTTAAGTCAAGCATCAACTGAACAAACAGAACAAGTTTTGGCTGGCATTCCTCTCGCTCTTAAAGACAATTTTTGTCTCAAAGAGAGCACAACCACAGCCAGCAGTAATGTTCTGCGCAACTTTAAACCGCCATATACGGCTACCGTCGTTCAACGACTAGCAGCCGCCGGCGCTAGATTTTTGGGCAAAACCAATTTAGATGCTTGGGCGCACGGCAGCAGTACTTTAAATTCCGACTTCGGACCGACCAAAAATCCACGTAATCCGGATTATCTGCCTGGCGGCAGCAGCGGCGGCTCCGCCGCCGCGGTAGCCGGCGATCTATGTTTAGCTGCCTTAGGCAGTGAAACCGCCGGCAGCGTGCGTCAGCCTGCCAGCTGGTGCGGTTGCGTCGGTTTTCGACCTACTTATGGTCGGGCCAGTCGTTACGGCGTCGTCGCCATGGCTTCCAGCCTAGACTCGCCAGGTTTTTTAACTAAAACCGTCGAAGATGCCGCCTTACTCACGCCAATTATTTGCGGGAAAGATCCTCTAGATGCCACTACTTCACCAGAAAAATTACCAGATCTCAAAGCGCACTTAAAAAAAGATCTCCAAGGTAAAAAAATTGGCTTTTTATATTTAGATATTGACGGCTTAGCACCAGAAATTAAAGCTCATTACCAAAAAACCTGGCAAGAACTAGAAGAAGCCGGCGCGCAAGTGGAAGCGGTAAACGCTCGTGATCCGCGCGAAGCAATTGCCGTTTACACCGTGGTTCAGCGAAGCGAAGTCAGCAGTAATTTGGGCCGCTACGATGGCATTCGTTACGGCGAAAATCGAACCGCTTTCGGCAATGAAGCCAAACGACGAGCGATTTTAGGAACTTTTTTACTTTCCACTGGTTACGCCGACCGCTACTACTGGCAAGCACAAAAAGTGCGCACACTTTTTGTGCAAGATTTCGCTCAACTTTTTGCGCAATACGACGTTTTAGTTTGTCCAACTACGCC
>JAUNST010000014.1:0-17520 GCA_030539095.1 bacterium | reverse complement strand
CAGCGAAGCAAATGACAACAACTTATTAGGCGAGCTCGAAGATATCTTCACCGAACCAAGCGCCATTTGCGGCTTACCCAGCATTAGCGTCCCTTGTTATCATGATGAAGAAACAAATCTTTACTTAGGCCTAAATATTATGGCCCCAACCAATCGCGAAGATTTAGTAATTGAAGTCGCTAGCGGTTACGAAGCAAACACAAATTGGAATAGTTGGAGAAAAAAATGACTTACGAATTAATTTGTGGACTGGAAATCCATACTGAATTAAAAACTAAAAGCAAAATGTTTTGCGGTTGCACCAACGATCCCTTTGGTGCTGCTCAACCAAATATTCACACTTGTCCAGTTTGTCTCGGCATGCCTGGAGGATTACCAGTTACCAATGCCAAAGCTATCGAATGGACAATTAAATTAGGCTTATTTTTAGGTTGCAAAATCAATCTTACTTCCAAGTTTGACCGCAAAAACTATTTTTATCCCGACCTAGCCAAAGGCTATCAGATTAGTCAATACGATTTGCCATTTTGTTATGATGGCTTAGTAAAAACTGAATTTGGACCAGTCCGCATCACGCGCATACATTTAGAAGAAGATACGGCTAAATTAGTTCACAGTCAAATCGACGGCGAAAAAGTAACTTTGATTGATTTTAATCGCAGCAGCGTGCCGCTGGTGGAAATTGTGAGCGAACCAGATATTAAATCGGCTGCTCAGGCAATGGCTTACGCGCACAAAATTCGTGAAGCGGTGCGTTATTTAGGCATCGGCGACGCTGATATGGAAAAAGGCGGTATGCGTTTGGAAGCCAATATCTCTTTACGCACAGAAGCAGAAAAAGCCCAAAATAAATTACCGAATTATAAAGTGGAAGTGAAAAATATTAATTCGTTTAATTTTATGGGGCAGGCAATCGATTACGAAATTAAACGACAAACAGTTTTGTTAGATAAAGGCGAAAAAATTCCTCAACAAACTTTGGGCTTTGATAGCAAAACCGGTAAAACTTTTATTCAGCGTTCCAAAGAAAACGCCGCCGATTATCGTTATTTCCCAGACCCAGATTTACCAACTTTCAAATTTACAACCGAACAAATTGAAACTTGGCGTCAAGAACTACCTTTACCAAAAGACAAAATGTTATCAGAATGGGAAAACAAGTACGGTTTATCAAATAAATACGCTTCGCAGTTTTTAGAAACTCCAGCTGAAATTGCCTGGGCAGAAAGCTTGTGGCAACAAGCGCACGCGAGCGAAGCGAGCGTGGAACAATTAGCTAATTTTATGATCAACAAAAAAATTGCTTGGCATATTAATGAAGAACCAAAGACAATCGTAGAACGTTTCTTAAAAACTACCAAAGTTGATGCAATTGATGATCATGAAATCGAGCAAGCCGTACAAACAGTTTTTGCCGCCAACCCTAAAGAAGTAGAACGTTTCCAAAATGGTGAACAAAAACTACAGGGATTTTTCATGGGACAAGTCATGCGTCAACTTGGTAAAAAAGTGGAACCGAAAATAATTTTACAAGCTATTGTTAAACAAAGCAATAAAGATTGACAAATTCGCCTTTTTTTGTTAAAATAGCTTTATAAGTAAATTATAAAGCTATTTTATGTTTTCTCCAGAATCACCGAACTTTGCTTCGGCAGCAGAACGAGAAGCTTGTCGGCCAAGCGAAATCTTTAATATCAGCGATCAAACCACCGATATTATCTGTTGCGTTCATGGCGAAATTGCCAGCCCGTCCTTAGTTTACGCCGCCCGAAAAGAAGGTTTGGATCAAATTAGTTGTCTCGCCGGCGGTTTAACCGGTTTAGTTTTTTACCTCAAACACACTATTAATGATAGCGATTCGATTTTAGGAATCTGTCACCCGCAATTTCAATTGCCAACTTTTAAAAATAAACTCGACCGCTTTGTCCATGAAGACACTGGCGATTACATGAATTTTCATGATTACTACAGAGATTTCTTTCGAGCGCCAAACATTCAAAAAATTAATATTATTTCTCACTCCGAAGGTTTTGCTAAAGTTCTACATATGAGCGAACTTTACCAATATTTAGACAGTTGCTTTCCCGAAGTTAAAATTTACGACAGTTATTTTAAAGTGGCGGAACGATATAATATCAAACCGGAAGATTTGCAAAAAGCTCGCGCCACCATTAAACCTAAAGCAGTCAAAATTGAAGACACTAGTCTAAGCAGTTGATTCTACGCATTAAAACGGTTAATTACTTGAGCCAACTTAAGATTTTCTTGTTCTCCCGTAAGCATATTCTTCAAAACCACCGTTTGTGTAGCCAGTTCATCATCACCAACAAACAAAGCGAACAGGATACCCAAGTCATTAGCATATTTCAATTTTTTCTTTAAACCAGCTTCTTGTAAATAGACTTCGGTAGCGATATCGTTTTCTCGCAGTTGAGCGGCGATTTTGAGCACCTCAGCTAGATTTTGAGTTAATGGCAAAACTACGATTTGGCTAATCGTTTTTTGAGTAAAGTCGAACCAACCCATTTCTTTCAGTTGAAAAAATAAGCGCGTCAAACCAATCGACATGCCAACTCCTGGCATTTTAGTTTTTGCAAAATTGCCCACCAAATTTTCGTAACGCCCGCCAGAACAAACCGAACCTAAAGCTGGCGCATCAACAATTTTTGTTTCAAAAATTGTACCAGTATAATAATCGAGCCCACGAATAATCGAACAATCGAAAGTGTAACTATCTGCCGGCACACCCAAGCTTGGTAAAATTTGCGCCACCGTCTGCAATTCTTCAATGCCCTGAGAAAAAGTTTCATTAGCTAAATCTAAACGTAGTAAAGCTTGCACCACTGAACTAATATCGCCACGAATTTGCGCGAATTGCATAATTTTGCGAATTTCTAAACCATCCAAACGCAATAAACTTAATTCTTGGCGCATTTTTTTCTCACCAATTTTTTCTGCCTTATCCAAAATTTGCAAAACTTCAGCGGCATCCATAATTTTCATCGCTTGCAAAAAGCCACTCACCAATTTACGATTATTAATCCGAATTAAAAAAGCGCCTAAATTTAAGCGGCCAAATGTGGCCGCGATTAAACTAATAATTTCGGCGTCATAACGTAAATCTAAAGTTTCACGACCGATAATATCGGCATCCGCCTGATAGAATTCCCGAAACCGTCCCCGTTGAGCGCGTTCACCACGATAAACACGTTCCATTGCCTGGCGGCGAAACGGAAAAACCAAGTCGTTTTGATAATTAGCAACATAACGTGCCAAAGGCACAGTTAAATCAAAACGCATGGCTAAAAGGCTATCGCCTTTGGCAAATTGGTAAATTTGCTTTTCCGTTTCGCCGCCGGCTTTCGCCAATAAAATCTCTTGTCGCTCTAAAACAGGCGTTTCAATCGGAGAAAAACCGTACAAAGCATAAGTCTCACGGATTAAATTCTTGAATTTTTCAAATTCAATTTGTTCGCTTGGCAGCCATTCCGCCATGCCCGCTAGGGGAGAAAGGTTCAATTTTGCTTGATTCGTCATATACGGTATTATACCGTATTGAGAAATTACTGCATGTTTTGAATACAGAAATATATACAATTAGTAGCAGAACCACAAGCAGTGCCATTTTTATCAACACTGTTACCCACGCCAGAGGCATTAACACCAACTGCTTCCAAAGTACCGCAAAGAACAAAAGTTTGAATAGTAGTACCTGTAGTACCTTTTACATTTAAATTGAACTTATCATCTGTGTTACCTATCGAATTAGCTTTTAAACAACCGCTAGCTTCTAAAGCACTTTTCGCCGCTGTATAAGTTGTACCGCTTGCGACACTATACGTACCCTTCAAAGGATCAAAGCATGTTTCTAAAGCTTTAGCCATCGTATTAACATCAGACTGAACAGTAGCATTACGCGCTCTCTTCATCGCCGAGCTGAAACTGGTAACACCCAAAACCGCTAGAATAGCAATGATGGCCACCACCACCATTAATTCAATAAGCGTGAAACCAGCAGTTTTTTTCTTTTGCATAAAGCTTTCTCGAGACCTTTGTTTATCTAGTTGCTATTCGAACTAACTCAACCTTTATTTAATCATAGTCCGTTTTGTTTGTCAAGCAATTATTATGACCAAAATAAATTAATTAACAAATCTCCATAACTGATTGCGCCCCAAAAACCAAGAACTAAAAAGGGGATGAAAGCGATTTTTCCATCGCCACGATGGAAAAATCGCTTGCGCAATAACAAGCCAACACCGACTAAAGCTCCAGACCAAAAAGCTAGAAGCAACATAATTAAACTCCAAGCTGGCGGCAGCCACAATGCCAAAATCGCGATCAAAAAAGCATCACCGCTACCCAAAGCCACATTCACTCGCCAAAACAATTTTGCCAATTTATCAATTGCTACAAAAAGTAACCATAATAAAAAGGCGACTAACAAACGAACCGCTACGACCTGCCAAGTGAAATCACCCCAAATTAAAGAACAAGCTAAATAAATTGCTGACCACAAAAAAAGTATCGTTAACCAAAAAGTGGTCACGTAGCGTTTTTGCAAATCTACAAAAGCAACAAAAATTAAAATTTCTCCCAAAATTAACCAAAATAGGGTAGACCACCACAGCTCACCGACAAGAACAAAAAATTGTACCCACCAACAAAAAAATAATCCGCCCACCACTTCCCACCAAAAATAAAGCTTAGGAATGCGTTTGCGGCAAATACGACAGCGACCGCCTAAAAATAAATAAGAAAAAACTGGAATGTTTTCGTACCAAGTCAACTGACGGTGACAATGATCACAGATGCTGCGTGAACGCACCCAAGACATTTTGCGCGGCAAACGATAAGCAAGCACCGCCAAAAAACTAGCTAAACTCGCACCGAGCATGAAAAGTAAAAAAGTAATTAATAAATTAATCAGCCACATCAATATTATTACTATTTAGTGGTACAAAGTAAATTTTGTTTACCAGTTTCTTCCATCATTAAAACTGTACCATTATCACTTTGACAGGGTTGAAATTCTCGATAGCCAGCTGGAGCAGTTTGTTTAGCAAGAGTATTATTGCAAGCCTGAGCAGCTTGAGTACGCATCACTAAAGACCGGGGCGCAAAACAAACGTAAACAGCATCGCCACTATTAGCTTTGAAAATATAAAACTTACGTTTTTTGAAAATATCTACCGTCCCAGTTTTTTCCAACTGCCCACCAGTAACTAAATTTTCTATCCAAGAAAAATTACTTTCAGCATTAGTAGGATCAAAATAGTAGTAACGTTCTTGATTGCGAGTGGGAATTGTATAATTTTCATTCGCTTGATTCCAAGGATAAAAATTATACGCCACGTAATAGCGCTCAATCGCCGTCGCTAATTCTCGAGCCGTATCTAATTCGCGCGTATCCAAAGTCCGGTACCAGATTTGCGGCACGTCCAAGACAAACCACAAAATCACCACAATAATAGCCACCACCGCCATAGTAATTAAAAATTCTAACAAGGTAAAAGCGGTTTTTTTGATCTTTGTCATTTGCGACCTCTCTAAACCACCTGGCTAGTTAAGTTATAAATCGGCAAAATAATGGCAATCACCAAAAACGCCACTGCCAAACCCAAAACAATCATTAAAATCGGCTCGAAAGCAGCCATTAAACCAGTAATCGCTTGTTGAGATTCAGTTTTGAAATAGCTACTCAAACGTTCCATGATGTCATCTAATTTACCAGTTTCCTCGCCAACTTTAATCATTTGCACTAAAATAGGTGGTAAATCATCATAAATTTCTAAAGCATCACCAAGATTAACACCTTTTTCTACTTTATCTTTAGCAGTAGTAAAATATTCGCGATAATTAATACTATTCATCGCCTCAGTAGACAAGTTTAAAGAATCCACCAAAGGCACGCCAGACTTAATCAACATCGCCAAAGTTTGAGTGAAGTTTGCCAAAATTGTTTTTTTCCGCAAATCTCCCACAAGAGGAATACGGAAATAAATTCTATCGACAACTTTTTTAGCATGCTCATCTCTGTACCAAACCCAAAAAGAAATTCCAGCGATAGCAATAATAATCAAAACTAGCCACCAATAATTAACAAAAAAGTTTGAAATAGCAATCAAAATCAGAGTCGGGACCGGCAGCTGCGCATTAAATTCTTCAAAAACACTCAAAAGTTTTGGCACCACCGCCACCATCATTACCACCACTACCGCCACCATGACGATCATCACTACCACTGGGTAAATAAGAGCATTACGAATCTTGCCATTAAATTCTTTTTGTTCTTCCATGGTATTGGCTAAACGACTCAACACTTTATCCAAAGATCCGCTCGACTCTCCAGCTTGCACTAAGAAAACATAAGTTTTAGAAAAAACTTTTGGGTGTTTTTCCAAAGCTTTAGTGAAAGAAAGACCGTTTTCCAAATCGCTCACCAATTGACTCAAAACCGTAGCCACAGCAGGCTTCGCCTGCTGAGTTAAAAGCGAAATCGCATTGGTCAAAGTGAGACCGGCTTCCACCATGGAAGCCAATTGCCGAGTAAAAACCACTGTATCGTTGAAAGTCATGCTCGAGCTTTTTTCCACCAAAGCATTTTTCTTTTCCGCCACTGGCGTTAAAGAAATTACCAAAAGACCACGTTCTTGCAAAGTTCCAGCTGCTGCTTCCTGACTAGCAGCCTCAACTTTCCCTTTCTGAGTTTGTCCTTCGTTCGTGCGAACTTTATAAACATAAAATGGCATTAATTTATCCTCCTAACAAACGTTGCATCTGTTCCGGTCGGAAAGCAACTTTAAGTGCTTCTTCTTTAGTAATAGCATTTTTTTGCACTAATTCCAAGAGGGAATTTTCAATCAACATATTACCTTCGGCAGCCGTAGTCTGAATAATATTGTCAATTTGATAAGTTTTTTGTTCGCGAATTAGGTTACGAATTGCTGGATTAACCAACATAATTTCGAAAGCAGCTAAACGCCCGCCGCCATTTTTTTTCAATAAACGCTGCGAAATTACTGCTTCCAAAGTGGAAGCCAATTGTTGACGAATCTGACCTTGTTGATGAGCAGGAAAGACGTCAATAATACGGTCAATTGTTTGAGCAGCTGTGGAAGTGTGAAGAGTGGCAAAAACTAAATGACCAGTCTCAGCAATGGTTAAGGCGGCAGCAATTGTTTCATAATCACGCATTTCACCAATTAAAACCACATCTGGATCTTCGCGCAAAGCACTGCGCAGAGCAACCGACCAATCTTTGGTATCTTTATTAAGCTCCCGCTGAGAAACAATACTTTTTTTCGGTTCGTAAATAAATTCTACCGGATCTTCAATTGTTAAAATGTGTTCATTACGAATAGTATTAATGCGATCAATTAAGGCTGCTAGAGAAGTAGACTTACCTTCACCAGTGGGACCAGTTACTAAGACTAGGCCTTGTTTTTTAGTTGCTAATTGCTCAAAGGCGCGCGGCAAGTTTAATTCCTCAATTGTTTTAATACGATTGGGAATTAAACGCAAAGCGGCCGCTTTTTTGCCGCGCTGATGGTAAACGTTAATCCGAAAACGACCTTTATCTCCATGCTGGTAAGCGAAATCCCATTCTTTATTACTAGCAAACAATTGTTTTTCCTCTTCCGTCATCAACGGGTCAAGCAACATTTCCATTTCTTCCGGACCAATAGCATCTACGCCAGGAACTGGAATTAAATCACCGTCCACCCGCAAAATCGGCGGTAAACCAGCCAATAAATGGACATCTGAGCCATTTTTTTCTACTAATAAATCTAAAATGTCGTGAATATTCATCTTTATCCTTTAAATTTGCGCCACCCGTAAAACTTCTTCAATTGTTGTAATACCGTTAAGAACTTTCAAATAACCGTCCTGTTTCATTAATAGCATGCCTTTTTCCAAAGCAGCCGCTTCCAACTCATTAGCGGTTTTATTTTGAGCGACCATTTCTTGCATTTGCGTATCCATCGGCATCACTTCGAAAATAGCAATTCGTCCTTTGTAAGCATCGCTGCTATTTTCGTATTCTGGCAACGGCCGGCGCAAACGCAATTGTTCCACCGTAATATTGCGCTCACGTAGAAAATTATCAAAGTGAATACCTAAAACCTTGCGCAGTTCAGCAATTTCAGCGGCACTAGGTGCATATTCTTGAGAATTATTAGGATTTAATTTACGCAGAACCCGTTGTGCCATGACTAAATTAATTGATGAAGCAAGCAAAAATGGCTCAATACCCATATCTACCAAACGCGGAATAGCCCCAGAAGCAGAATTGGTATGCAAAGTGGCAAAAACTAAATGACCAGTTAACGAAGCTTGAACTGCTAAAGCCGCAGTTTCCTGGTCACGAATTTCTCCAACCATCATAATATCTGGATCTTGGCGTAAAAACGAGCGTAAAACACTAGCAAAAGTCAAACCCGCTTGATTATTGACCTGCACCTGGCTAATACCAGCAATTTCATACTCAACTGGATCTTCTACAGTTAGGATATTAACCGCAGTTTTATTAACAATATTCAGAGCAGAGTAGAGAGTAGTAGTTTTACCACTACCAGTTGGACCAGTAACCAGCACAATGCCTTGCGGCAGTTTTAAGACACGCAAGAATTCTTGCAAACCTTCGCCACTCATACCAAGTTCTTCCATAGTGGCTATATGAGTCTGTTTACGCAATAGACGAATAACCACTTTTTCCCCGTGAACAGTGGGCAAAGTAGAAACACGCAGATCGACTTCTCCCTTATCCGAAGAAAAATTGAACCGACCATCTTGAGGCAAACGTTTCTCATCAATTTTCAATCGCGAAAGAATTTTAATCCGCGAAACCAAATCTTCCGCCACGCTCCGTGGCAAAACCAATTTTTCTTGCAGAATACCGTCAATCCGGTAGCGCACCCGAATACGATTAGTTTGCGGTTCGATGTGTACATCTGAAGCATTAGAGCCAACCGCAAAACCCAAAATTTGTTCCACGATTTTAGCAATCGGCGCTTGTTTGATAATGCTGCCAGTATTAAGTTCAGAAAAATTCTGAACTGCTTTAGCCTTAACCACATTATCCGTTTCCTCCAAAGCTTCAGTAACATCCTGCGATAAAGTATCGCTGTAAGCAATCTCAATCCGTTGCGTAATTTCGTCCGCGTCTGCGTAATAAGGCACAATCGTTTTGCCAGTCTTCTGACTCACAAATTGAATAGCATTTAAATCCAAAGGATTTGCCATAGCAACTGAAATGCGACCATTAGCAATATCGAAAGAAAAAGGAATCATCTTATAACGACGAGCCAATTCTTGATCGATTAAAGCCATTGAAGCCGGTGAAGAACCAACGCTATTCAAATCAACTACCGGAATATTATGCAATTTCGACAAAGCCTGCAAAACAGTTTCGCGATCCACAAAACCAGAATCTCGCACCACTTCATCCAAACTTTTTCCAGTTTGTAATTGTTGCGCAAAGATCCCATTAGCCTGCGTTTGATTGATTTTGCCCATTTCCAACAAAACATCAACCACAGTTTTATTCTGTTCCAACATAAATTCATTATATAATAAAGAGAATTACAATACAAGCTATGCCTTTTATTTTAAAAAACTCGAACTTTGAAACAACAGAAGAGTTAACAGAACAACTGGAATCAATATTTCAACAAAAAAATATTTTAGTGGCGCAAATTATTTGGCAATTTTGCGGTTTTGACGAAAAACTAAATATTGACAATCTTCGACAATTACAAGCCCAAGCTCAACAAATTTATCAGCGCGATAAAACTGTTTTTTATGTCCTCAATTTAAATCGAGCTAGTAATGTCATTCAAAACGCACTCTTAAAAATAGTTGAAGAACCGCCCAAAGGCGTCGATTTTGTTCTTGTGAGCACCAACGGTAACTTGCTCGACACACTCCAATCTCGTTGTCAATTATTATTTGCGCCAACAACGATTTCTGCTTGGCAAGAAACTTTAGATTTTTGGCAGGTTGAGCAATGGACAACAACAGCTAAAACTCAACTAGCTAAACAAATGGCTAAAAAGCTAGAAAGCGAATGGAAAGCTTTAGATCAAGCTGATCTTTTAAAAAACACCTATGCTCAGCGAGAAATGCAGAAATTAACTACCGCTCTCCTTAAACTTTTGGAAAGCTCAACAGCGGAAAAAGAAAAGTATCATCTCAAAGCCGCTCAATTAGAAAAAATCTTAGCTAAATTACCACAAAGTCTCATTTACTTACAAGCAAACGTGAGTTTAAAAAATGTTTGCTACGATTTTTTCCTCAGCGCGCTTCCAGAGTAAACTTAGCAGAGCAATTTTTTAAGTGCTAAAAATTGGTGCCATTTTGTCATAAAGCTGTCATATTTGTATAGATAATATAAGTATGATATATTTTTATTTAGATTGTGTAAACTTACTCAAATTAAACTATCAGCGCGCTAAAACACGTTTGGCGGCAAAAAGTTTTCAACTAAATTTGACGGGGAAAATTATTTCCATTTTCCTGTTTTACCTTATTTTCAACAATAATTTTCTTTGCCCGATTCAAGCTCAAGATGCAAGCAACACACCTATTTACAGCAAGGATTGGAACAAATATTTAGAACATAATTTGAATGGGCAAACACTTTTCGGCGAAGTCGCTCTAGTAGAGAAGGGAGCGCGTTTAACTCTTGAGAGCACCAATTTTAGTGCCATCTCGCCACAATTTACACCACCAAAAGTTAGCGACAATTTTGCTTACGAAATTCAATTTTCTTTAGAAAATTTTCAAGTAGGCGATCATTTTGAATTTCGCTACTATTTTTACAAAAAGCCAACCGATGATGAAAATAGTGGCGCGCGTTATTTTAGTATTAGCTGCCAAATAGCAGAATCGTGGACCGGTGAACGCAATTTAACTTGCCAACATCTGCACGCTGGCGCCAGCTCTCTAGTGATTTACAATAATAAATTATCTGCTAATTTAGGCGCCGGCGATCAACTTCTCACCTTACGTTTGGTTAAAAACAACACTACTTTTCACACTTATATTTGGGTTAACGGTCAGGATAATTTAATCGCCGACATTAGTTTAAACACGTCAATTAATAATCTTGCCCCCAACATTTATCCGCCCGCGCTTGTGCTTGACCAAAGTCAAGCACAAGCGGCGATCACGCTTCGCCAATTTCTTTACGCTGCACCAGAATTCACTCGTACTATTGATATCTGGCCAGTACGACAGAATGATCCCAATTGGGACAACTTGCATCTCGGTCACACAGAAATGGTCGGCCAGCCGCAAACTATTGGCGAAATTGGTTGCGCCCTTACTAGTGCGGTCATGCTTTTCAATGAACACGGTTACAGTTTCTTGCCAGATGGCAGTTGGTTAGATCCCGATGGTTTAAATTTTTGGTTACAAAATCAACCAGATGGTTACATTAATAATAATTTGCTAAATTGGCTCGCTCTAACCAGACTTTCCACTCAATTACATCAAAAATATCACACTCAAAATAATGAGCTTTTCCCTAAGTTTGAATATAAAAAAGTGCAATATCCGTATGCTATTTATAATCAAAATTATCTCCCGTATCATCTCAGTGACCATCTTAGCAATGCGGAACCGGTAATCGTCGAACTTCCCGGACATTTTGTAGTGGCATATCAAAGTAATTTTCTAAATGCTTTTAATTTTATCGATCCATACTATACCAACCGTCAGCAGCTACAAGATTATCCTGCAACACGCCAAAAAATACTTAGTTTGAGACGTTTAATTCCCAGTTTTACTGACCAAAGCTATTTAATGATCAACATTATTGGTTCAGCTTCAGTTTATGTACAAGACGAACAAGGAGTCACTCTTGAATTAGAAAGTAGTACTCTTTATCAACCGACTTTAGATGAAAACAATCCAGAACAATTTTTAGGTAAACAATATTTATTCGCTAAACCTAACGCTGGCAAATATAAATTTATCATTCGTGACACAACAGCTGGCACAGTTGCTAGCAAATTTAATATTTTAGCTTACAACCAAGATGCGGCGGTGATAATGTTCGCGCAAAACGAAATTGACATCGACGAAGACGGCGAAATTATCGAGCTAACTTTTTCCAAGGCCTCATCGGACACCTTCGCCGTCTTCGTCGATACCAACCACCGCCGCGACGCTTGGGAATTTTGGTCTCCCACTTACGATTGGCAAAACCAGTATTCAAAACTCCAATTTAATTTATTAATGCAACAAAAAAAATTCGTTACCGCCGAACTTTATCGCCACGATTATCTGCAGCGTGGACTGATTAGTGAAACTTTGAGCAATCAACTCTTTAATTTTTGGCAAAATAACTTATAATTAGAAATAATGTCTGTATATCAACAAAAAAAATTAATTTTGGCGCTCAGTCCCATGGACGGGGTCACCGATTTACCAATGCGTCAAATTACTAAAAAATATGGCCAGCCAGATTTTTTGTTTACCGAATTTTTAAATGTAGAAGGTTGGCATCACGCGCCCGACCATTTAAAAAATATTCTTGCTTGCGATCAAAAAAAAGAAGCGCCAGTTATTGCGCAAATTTATGGTTTAACACCACAGTTTTTTTACGATGCTGCCACAGAAATTTGCGCACGCGGGTTTTTTGGCATTGATCTCAATTTCGGTTGTCCAGCTCGCACCGTTGTTCACAACGGGGCGGGTGGGGGATTAATCAAAAATCCCACCTTAGCTAAAGAAATTTATTTTGCCGCTCGTCAAGCCACCTTAGACTTTGCCCACGCACAGCAAACGCCACCCTTGCCAGTTAGTATTAAAACCAGAATTGGTTTTGCTGCTAATGAAATCAATACTTGGTTACCTTTTCTTTTAGAACTTAAACCAGATTTAATTAGCCTTCACGGGCGAACTTTAAAACAAGGTTATAGCGGCAGCGCCGACTGGCAAGCTATCGCCAAAGCGGTAGCTTGGCGCGATCAAATTTCGCCTACCACCGCCATTTTTGGCAACGGCGACGTACATTCACGAGCACAAGCCCAAACTTTGGCTACACAAAGCGGCGTTGATGGCGTTTTAATTGGCCGCGCCGCCCTAGGCAACCCTTGGGTTTTTAATGATAAGATCGCTAATCTAGAAGAAAAAATTCAAGTGGCGCTTGAACACAGCCAACTCTTCGAAAAAACTTATCAGAAACAAAAAAACTACCGCTTTGTGCCGATGCGTAAATACTTAGCCGCTTATATCAGTAGCTTTCCGCACGCCAAGCTTATCCGCCAACAACTTATGCAAGCTGAAAGTAGCACCGACGTCGCCGCAATTCTCGCTAAAGTCCATTGATTAATTTGCTATAATAGCAATATGCGTCAATGGTTATCTCGCAACTTTACCCTTATTTTTATCTTAATTCTCGCTCTAATTTTGCGTTTACCTTTACTTAACGGTTCCTTTTGGCTAGACGAAGCCGCGCAAACTTTAGAAGCGGATCGCCAGTTTAGTCAACAATTACAAATTGAAGACGATTTCCAGCCACCACTACTACACTTAATCACCTTTTTCGCTATTCAATTTAACCAAAGCGAAGCTTGGTTGCGTTTTTGCGGCGCACTCATTCCCGGCTTACTCACAATTTGGGGCACTTATCTACTCGGCCAAAAATTAGTTAGCAAAAAAGTAGGCCTTTTAGCGGCTCTATTTTTAGCTACTTCATCTTTTCATATTTATTTTTCTCAAGAATTAAGACCGTATTCACTTTCCGCAGTTTTTGTTATTTGGTCTTGGTTTTTCCTTTTAGAATCACAAAAAGTGGGTCAAGATATGTATCAGCTCAAACCCAAAAATATTTTAAATAAATTTTTTGCTCTCTTTCCAGTCTCAAGAGATTTTTTCCTTTTTCTCCTCACCAGTATTTTAGGTTTATATTCGTCATATCTTTATCCTTTTGTTTTATTAAGCCAAATAATTTTTTTGTGGCGAGAGAAAAAAATTAGCCAAACTCTTTATGCAATTGCCATTCCTAGCATTGCCTTTTTGCCATGGCTGCCAAGTTTTCTTGGGCAATTGCAAGCTGGACAAGCTCTGCGCGCCAGTTTTCCCGGTTGGGAAAACGTCGTTAGCTTTTCACTCTGGCGCGCGCCCACACTCACTTTCGGCAAATTTCTCTTCGGCGTCATCAATTTGGATATTAATTTCAGTTTTATCGCTATCACTTTAATTTTTTGCGCTCTCAGTCTCATAATTCTTTTTTCGCAACGTCGACAATTTTGGCGTCAACATCGCCAAAAATTAAGTTTATGGTTTTATTTTTTAATTTTACCTTTTCTTTTAGCAAGCCTCATTTCAATTTTTGTACCAGTTATCCAACCAAAAAGAGTCATTTACTTATTACCTTTTTTATATTTACTTTTAAGCTTCTTAATTTTAGGCACTCGCGATCAATGGTCAAAATTAAATTTTACCAACTGGAGTCTTTTAATTTTAATTTTAGCCATTAATCTTTTTTCTACTTTCACATATTACACTGAACCAAATTTGCAAAGAGAAAACTGGCGCCATGCTCTTAATACTTTGCATCAAGACTACCAAACAACAGATACTTTAGCAGTTTTCACTTATGAAGAACCTTTTTCTCCATGGCGCTGGTACGAACAAAAAAATAATGATCAATTTCCAACTTTAAGTACTGGCAATTACGACACCAGCCAACTAGAAAACTTAAATATCGTTTTAAGTCCAATTGGCAATTACCAAAATATTATTGTTTTTGATTATTTGCGTTCACTTACTGATCAAGAAAATTTATTACCTAAATACTTAACTAATCTCGGATACACGGAAACTCGTATTTACGATTATCCAAATTTGGGTTTCATCCGTATCTACAGTCGCCTAAATCCAGAAAGTATACTTAAATGAAAGTTGGTTTAGATCTTAGCCCAATTATTTATCACCGCGGAGTTAGTCGCTATACCAGCAATCTTTTTGCTGCGCTAGCGGAAATTGAAGATTTAGAATTATTTGCTTATGCTAGCGCCGGCAGAGGACAAGCAGTTTTGAAAAACGATTTAAAAAAATTAGGGCGCACGTTGCCGGCAACAAAACAAGAACAATTTTGGCAAAATTTATGCTTGCAAAAAATTCCCCCCAAATTAAATTTTTGGTTATGGCATTATTTAAAAACCAATCATATTAAAAAATGTTTACCACAAATTGAAGTTTTTCATTCATGGGATTATTTGCAACCACCAGATACAAATTTACCTTTAGTTTCTACTATTCACGATTTGGCAATTTTAAAAAATCCCCAAATTGCTCATCCAGAAATTTTGCGTCATCACCAACAATCGTGGCAAATTTTAAAACAAAGAAACGCTCATATTATTGCAGTTTCGCAAGCAACTAAAAAAGACGTTATTGAGTTATTAGGTTTCCCGGAAGATCACGTTCATTTAGTTTATGAAGCTTTACCACAAGAACAAATGGTGGCTCTAGAAAAATTAACTCCCAATTATATCCAAAGCGTAAAAGATAAATTTAATTTAACCAAACCATTTTTCTTGTTCGTTGGCACTCGAGAACCGCGCAAAAATTTACAACGTTTAATCGAAGCTTGGCAGCCACTCAAAGAGCAAACACAATTAGTACTTGTCGGCAGCAGCGGCTGGGATGAACCAAACGCAAATGAAAAAAATTTAAAAGTTTTACCAGCCACAGATAGCCAAGAATTAGCCGCTCTTTACAAAGCTGCGCTTGCTCTCACTTTTCCTTCGTTAGACGAAGGTTTCGGTTTACCAATTTTAGAAGCATTTTATTATCAAACACTTGTGATGACTAGTAAAAAAATTGCTACAAGCGAAGTTGCGGGGGAAGCTGCTTTTTTAATCGATCCACTAAACGTGGAAGAAATGACCGCCACTCTCAAAGAAATTCTCAATTTAACTGCAACAGACAAGAAAATTTGGCAGGTCAAAATGCAGAAGCAATTAGCCAAATTTTCTTGGACCAAAGCAGCGCAAGAAACTTATCAAGTTTATCAACAAGCTTACCAAGATTTTTATGCCTGACCTTTTTCACCCAATTAAAATTGCGATTGACGGAAACGAAGCTAATTGTCTCAATAGAGTCGGAAGCAATGTTTATGCCTGGGAAATGCTCAGAGCTTTAGAAAAAATTACACGTCAAAGTCGGAAAAATTTTCACTTAACAATTTTGTTAACTCAACCGCCACAAATAGATTTGCCAAAAGAGCGCTTAGGTTTTCGTTATCAAATTATTAAGCCGGCGCAAATGACCACGCAAATAGCTTTGCCAATTTATTTATATAAGCATCGCAAAGAATTTGATTTTTTCTACACTCCCGGTCATTACGCGCCACGATTTTGTCCTCTTCCTTATATTAGTAGTGTCATGGATTTAGCTTTTTTAATTTATCCACAACAATTTCGTTTAGCAGATCTTTTTCAGCTTCGTAGTTGGACAAAGTACAGCGTGAAAAACGCCGCCAAAGTAGCTACGATTAGCAAATTTAGTCGCCAAGAAATTAACAAATTTTATAAACGAGATTTAGACGATATTATTTTGGCTTATCCAGCTTTTTCTGGAAAAATAATTGATTTACCAATAAAAAGTCAAAAACAAATTCTGGCTCAATTAAAAATTAATCAACCATTTTTCCTTTACTTAGGAACTTTGCAACCGCGCAAAAATTTATTGCGTTTAATCGAAGCTTTCGAAATTTTTGCGCGAGAATTAGAAAAAACAAAAGACGCACCAAAAGTATGTTTGGTACTAGCTGGCAAAAGCGGTTGGCTAACACAAGAAATTGAAAACAAAGCAAAAAATTCAGCTTATGCTCAAAGAATTATTCTCACTGGTTTTGTTTCCAATCAACAAAAAGCGGCTCTTTTGCATAAAGCTTTAGCTACTTTCAATCTCGGACTTTACGAAGGCTTCGGTATTCCGGCTTTAGAGTCCTTAGCTTACAAAACTATTCCCGTCATTGCTAACAACAGTTCACTGCCAGAAGTGGTAGGTAATTTTGGTTTCAAAGTTGATCCAGAAGATACAGACAAAATTGCCGCCACGATGATGAGAATTGCTAAATTAAGTCAAAAACAAAAAGAAAAGTTTTTGCAAGATAGTGAGACCCAAATTCACAAATTTAATTACGAAAAATCAGCTAATCAAATTTTGACCGCATTTTTGCGACTTTACAAACGCCAGCATGAGTAAGCAAAGCCGCTAAAGCGTCATAAGTATCGTCAATAATTTTTGTATCTTCCGGTAACTTTAATTGCAAACGAACTAATTTCTCCACGCCTGTTTTGTCCGCCGCGCCATGACCGGCAACCGCTGATTTAATTTGGCGCGGCGTATACTGGAAGATTTCTACGTTGTGCCGCAATAAATTGCTAATAATAATGCCACGCGTTTCTGCCACCTGCATCACCGTAGTTTGATTTTTGAAAAAAAACAAAGTTTCCAAAGCTGCTGTGTCCGGCTTAAATTCCTCAATAATCTCCG
>JAUNST010000013.1 GCA_030539095.1 bacterium | reverse complement strand
ACTTCTATCGTCCAAATTATTGGTGAAAGAACCACTCTTTCGCCAGCTGGCAATTATCAAAAGGGTTTGTGTCCTTTTCATCATGAAAAATCTCCTTCGTTTTTCGTTAATGATACTTTAGGTTTTTATAAATGTTTTGGCTGCGGTGAAGGTGGAGATGTTTTAGATTTTTTGCAAAAATACGATAATCTTACTTTTAAAGAAGCTTTGGAAATGTTAGCGGAAAGAGCCGGTATTCAGTTAACGCAACACACTTTTGATAAAGATGACGCTTTACGGGAAAAATTGCTGGCGCTTTTGGCAGCTGCCGCAGATTACTACCAGGAAAACTTGGCCAAAAGCGCCGCCGCCGCGCCCATGCGCGCATATTTAAAACAAAGACAAATGACCGCTCAAACGATCAAGCTTTTTCGCCTGGGCGCGGCTTTAGACACTTGGCAAGGTGTGACTGATTTTTTGAGTAACAAAAAATTTTCGCCAGACGAAATCGTCGCTAGTGGTTTAGGTCTGCGTAATAAAACCGGCCGTTTATACGACCGTTTCCGCAATCGTTTAATGTTCCCTCTTAAGAATCACCGTGGTCAAGTGGTTGGTTTTTCTGGTCGTATCATTGACAATAGCAAAAAAGACGAAGCTAAATACATGAATACACCAGAGACTTTGCTTTATCACAAGGGCAAAATGCTTTACGGTTTATCTGAATTAAGTCAAGAGATTAAAAAAGAAAAAGTGATGTTGATTGTTGAAGGCGAATTTGATATGCTTTCCAGCGTCCAGGCACAAGTGGATTATGTATGCGCGATTAAGGGCAGCGCTCTTACCGCAGATCATGCTCAGCTTATCAGCCGCTACGTTAAAAAAGTAATTTTGGCGCTTGATCGAGACGCAGCTGGTGTAGCCGCCACTAAGCGCGCTATTAGTATTTTGCGTCCAGAGGGAATTGATTTGCGAGTAGTCATGATCGATCAAGGCAAAGACCCAGATGAATTTGCTCGGCATGATCCAAGCGGCTGGCGCGAAAAAGTAAAAAGTGCAGTCAGTGTTTATGATTTTTTTCTGAGCGTGATTTTAGCTAGCCATGATAAAACTAAGATTGATGAGCAAAAAACTATTGTTCAAGAATTAGCTAGCGTTTTTGCTTTGATTGATAATCAGCTTGAATACGAATTTTATTTAAAAAAATTAGCAGCTGCTTTGGACCAAGATAAAGAAGTTTTGCGTCAAGATTTAGTTCGCTGGCGAGATTTTGGTTCAGCCAAAATCTCGCCCACAAAAGTTATTAATGCTACAACGGAAAGCGAAAAAAATAAAAAGCAGCCAACAAAATTAGAAAAGCTGGAGGCTTATATTTGGTTTTTATTTTGTCAATCTTTGAGCGAAAACCGTTATTTAAGCCAAACTAGTAGCTATATTTTGCAAGCGCAATGGCAAAATCGCTTCTTGCAAAAATTAACGCAGTTTTACCGCACATATCAAGAAAAAAATAATAATTTGAGCTTGCGAGATTTTCAAAATTCATTGCCTGCCGACTATGCTACGCAAGTGGCAAATTTGTGTTTAAATAAAACTTTTGTTCGTTTTGTTTTGAAAAATGACTTATGGCAAGAATGGCAAAAAGCCACTTTGGCGCAACAAAAAATGTTGCGCACTAGTATTTCGCAAAACTTGCAAAAAGAACTGGCGACTTTTGATAATTTAGAGCAGCTAACGCCAGAACAAGAAAAAAGACAAAAAGAAATTTTGCAAGAATTAAAAAAACTTACCAGCAAATAATTTTATAAATTATCCGGATTACTTAAAAGTTGATTAATCGCTTCGCGATTAACTTCTCGCGGTTTGCTACCATTGGCTGGACCGACTAGACCGGCGGCACACAGTTGATCGAGAATACGGGCGGCGCGCGCATAACCAACCGCTAAACGTCGCTGGATCATCGAAGATGAAGCTTGGTCATATTGAGCAAACATGCGCGCCGCGTCCACAAAAAGTGCATCACGGTCGGCTGCCGCCGGCGCTTCGCCCATGGCCAAACCGCCACCTTTTTTGCCAGTATTAACGCGATACTTAGAAGTAATGTCATCGGAATATTCTGGTTCCCAACCTTGAGACTTTAAGAAATCAGTTAACTTTTTAGCGTCATCGTCGCTCACGAAAGTTCCTTGAATACGAATTGGTTTGGCTCTGTCTGGTGGAATGTAAAGCATATCGCCATTACCGAGCAATTTTTCCGCTCCCACTGTATCTAAAATTACTCTTGAATCCATGGCAGAAGCGACGTTGAAAGCGATGCGCGTAGGAATATTAGCTTTGATTAAACCGGTAATCACGTTCACCGATGGTCGTTGCGTCGTCAAAATTAAATGAATACCGACCGCCCGCGCCATTTGAGCAATTCGAGTAACTGCTTCTTCTACATCGTTTGGCGCATACATCATAATATCGGCAAACTCGTCGATAATGATCACAATATTAGGAATTTTTTCTACTCCTGCTAATTGATTGTAGCCAGCAATATTGCGGACATGATTTTTAGCAAAAAGTTGATAACGTTGATCCATTTCAGCGCAAGCCCATTTGAGCGCAGAAACCACTTTGCCAGCGTCAACAATAACTGGAGTTAATAAATGTGGAATATTTTCATACATTGTTAATTCCACTCGTTTAGGATCGACTAAAATCAAACGCAACTCTTCTGGGCTGCAACGGAAAAGCAACGAGCATAAGAAACTATTAATACCGACGGATTTACCAGAGCCAGTGGCGCCCGCGATTAATGCATGTGGCATTTTGCAAATATCAGCCACCACTTGTTTACCGTTCACATCGATTCCTAAGGCCACTGCTAGTTTTGACGGGTGGTTGGACAAAGTGGTGGAAGAAAGCATTTTGCGCAAAGTCACAAAAGCTGCTTTATGGTTTGGCACTTCCACGCCAACCAAAGACTTGCCAGCGATTGGTGCTTCAATCCGGATTTGTCCGGTTGGCGCCGCTAAGGCCAAAGCTAAATCGGTGGCCAAAGCAGTAATTTTGGAAAGTTTGGTGCCCATGGCAATTTCCAAAGCGTATTGAGTTACGGAAGGACCACGATTAATTTCCACTACTCTAGCTTTAATACCAAATGAATCGAGTGTGCTTTCAATAATTTGCGCATTGGAATTAACGTCGCCGCGATCGGCTTCGCCGCCATCAACAGCACTTAGAAGACTTAGACTTGGATATTGCCATGGCTTATGCGGTAAATCTGCGTTAATATCGCTAGCTACGCTTTCTTCATTAACGATTGGTTTCACTTCGCCCAAAAGATCAATTTTTTCTAGATTATTAATCGCGGCGGCTTCTTCTACTGAGCTATCCATTACGTTTTCCGTTTCTTCTTCTTTGTTCTCGTTAGCTAGAATATTGGGCAAATGAAAACCAGTCCCGGTTTCTTCATTTTCGTCAGCATGTAAATTGTCTCGGCCGACAAAAGCAATTTCTTGATTTTCATTTTCCGCCAAAGCAGACATTTGCTGTTTTAATTTTTTTTCTATTTGATAATTTTTCCACCAATTAGAAATATCTCGAAAAGAAATTTGAAATAAAACTAATACGCCGCTAATTAATAAGGCACTAAAAAATAAAACTGCTCCCACTTTAGTGAGCAAATTGCTAAAAAGCGAAAAAGCGGCGGCCCCTACGGTGCCGCCGGCTGTCACGCCAGTGAGCCCGACGAAAAAAAGTAGCCCGCCAGGAAAAAGCGAGGTTCGTGACCAAATCCAAGTGGTGCGGAAAAGAATTAAAGATAAATGTAGAAAAATAAACGGCACCACTAATGCTCCTGAGCCAAAATTAAGGACGAAAAAATTATTTAGCCAAATTAAAAGAGCGCCTTGGCGCAAAAAACTCGCCAACACTAAAATACTAAAAACAAGAAAAAGTACTCCTAAAACAGAGAACCAGACATAATGGTTGGTTGGTTGGTTTTTTGATCGTCTACGTCGGCGTCTCGCCATAATATTACTATTTTAGCACAAAATTCTTGTGTTATAATCAGGTCATGAGCAACTCGACGGTGATTGCTGTTTTGCGAAGCATCCGGCCTCTACAGTGGCTAAAAAATTTGGTCATGTTTGCTCCTTTAATTTTTTCCGGTTTGCTTTTTTCCGTTCAGCCAAATGGTCTGCCGTATTTCGTAACTGTTTTGTACAGCTTTATTATTTTTTGTTTAGTGACTTCGAGCGTTTATTTAATGAATGATGTTATCGATTATAAAGCAGATCGTTTGCATCCGTATAAGAAAAAACGTCCCATTGCTTCTGGCGAACTGAGTATTCCCTTGGCGATTTTCTTGAGCGTGGTGGGAATTATTTTGGCTTTCTTTTTAAGTTTTCCGCTCAATACCTTTTTTAAATTATTAATTTTGTTTTATGTAGTTTTGCAAATTGTTTATTCCACTAAACTCAAAAAAATCGCTATCGTCGACATTGGCGTTATTGCGACGGCTTTTGTAATTCGTGTTTACGCGGGTGCCACTGTTGGCGGAATTCATTTAAATTCTTGGTTTTTATTAACTTTAATTTCGGCAGCTCTATTTTTGGCAGTGGGCAAACGCCAAAGCGAGAGAACGCTTCTTTCTAGCTCGGAAAATTTAGGTCAAACACGTCATACTCTCAAAAGTTACAGCCAACGTTTATTGGATCAATATACCAGCATTTTTGCTACCTCCACTTGGCTTTCTTATTCACTTTTTACTTTTCAATATCAGTTTATTCGGCCAGAACAAAATTTGTCGATTCTGTATCCCACTTTACCAAAAGTCTTGCGACCGGAAAAGTTATTAATGTTTACTATTCCCATCGCAATTTTGGGCATCATGCGTTATTTGCAATTAATTTACGAAAATAATCAAGGAGAATCTCCGGAAATAGTGTTAGTTAAAGATAAACCCTTATTAATTTTAATCATCACTTTGGTTATCTTAGTGATTTTAATCATCTATGGACCAACTGCCCTCAATTTGATGTATGCGGAATAAAAAAAGTTGGCCGTGGTGGGAAGCATTTTTTCTATCTTTGATAGTTGTTTTTGGCGGTTGGTTGCGTTTTCGTCATTTGGAAGAGCCAAATGCTTATGTTTTCGACGAAGTTTATCATGTACCGACAATTAAATTAATCATGAAAAATGATCCGCAGGCCTACGAATGGTGGCACGGAGAACTGGAAGAAGAAGTTGAAAGTGGAGCTTACATAGATTGGCTGCATCCGCCGCTAGCTAAATTAATAACAGCAGCGAGCTTAAAAATTTTTGGCGTTCAAAGTTGGGCGTGGCGCGCGCCCAGCGCTTTTGTGGGTGCACTCTTAATTATTGTCGGTTTTGCTTTTGCCAAAACTTTGTGGCCAAAAGCGCGTTGGGCGCCACTGATTGCGGCTTTGCTTTTTGCCACTGACGGCGTAGCTATTGCTCAGTCACGCTTGGCAATGAACGATATTTTTGTAACTTTTTTTATCACTTTAAGCGTTTGGTTTTATTATCTTTATCAAAAAAAATCAGCTAATAATAGCTGGCTTTTGTTAACTGCATTTACTGCTGGTTTAGCTGCCGCCACTAAATGGAGCGGTTTTCTTTTGGGTTTGTTTTTTTTAATTTGGGAAGTTTATCGTTTAACGCAAAAGAAAACTTCTTTTGCTCACGCGCTCAAATTTTTAAGTATCACTGCCTGCGCAATCTGCATGATTTATCTACTGAGTTACTGGCAACTTTTTACCCAACATGATTTTGGACATTTTTTAGGATTGGAGAAACAAGTTTGGCGTTATCAAACGCGATTGGAAGCACAACATCCGTATAGTGCCGCAGCTTGGCAGTGGCCTTTCGCTTGGCAGCCGATTTATCTTTACGCCAATCCGCAGACCGGCGAACAACTTTGGAGCCAGCCGTTTTATCCGTTTTGGTATTTAGGCTTATTCTGTTTATTAGCCACTGCTTGGCGAACTTTTAAAGACAAGCGAAAAACACCTTCTACTCTATTTTTGTTAGGCGCTTATTTATGTTTTTGGTTACCGTGGTGTTTTTCGCCCCGAATTATGTTTCTCCATCATTATCTGCCAGCTCTGACTTTTGTCTGGCTGTTGACCGCTAAATATCTGGACGTTCGAGCCACTTAATGTTATAATATCGGTTAATGAAGTTAGTTAAAACTTATTTTTTGCGTCATCCAGTGAGCACTCAGCGTTTCTTAGAAATTTTGCCGTGTTTTTTTTCTTGGTCATTAATTCTTTTTCCGATTTGGGGTTCTTTCTTATGCCCGGAAATAGTAGCATATTACGTGATTGCTTTTACCGTTTATTGGTTGTATCGCAGCGCCGTTATGGCCGTGCTTGGTTTTGCTGCTCATTTTCGCATTAAAGCCAGCCAAAAAAATGATTGGTTTGCGGATTTGCAAAAAGTTTTTCCGGAAAAATATAAAAAAATTCATCATTTAATTATTATTCCTACTTACCAAGAACCAATTACCACTTTGGAGAGAACTTTGGAACATTTGGCAGCACAATCATTTCCAACTAAAAATTTGCATGTGATGGTCACTTTTGAAAAACGTGAGGGCGAAGCTGGTAAAGAAAAAGCCGCTGCCTTAGAAAAAAAGTTTGGTCACGTTTTTGGTCATTTAATGACCACTTTTCATCCCGATTTGGAAGGAGAAGTTAAAGGTAAATCTAGTAATAATGCCTGGGGCGGTAAACAAGCTTATAAAATTTTAGTAGAAAAAGACAAAATTCCTGTCGAAAATATTACGATTACTTCGGAAGACGCCGACGCTATTTTCCACAAACATTATTTTAGTTATTTAACTTTTGATTTTTTGTCACAAAAAAATCCTTACCGTTGTACGTGGCAAGGTTCTATTGTTTTTTACAATAATATTTGGAAAGTGCCAGCGCCAATTCGTGTTTTAGGAGCGATGTTCTCCGTTAATCAAATGTATATTTTGATGCGACACGATCGTCTAATTAATTTTTCTACTTACAGTACCACTCTTAAACATATGAGCGAAATTGGTTTTTGGGACACAGATGTCATTCCAGAAGATTATCGTTTTTTCTTTAAATCTTATTTTTCTCGCAAAGGCGATTTTGAAGTTCGCCCGATTTTCTTGCCAATTTACGCCGATATGCCAGAAACTAATTCCTGGTGGGGCACGATGGTCAATCAATACGAACAATTAAAACGTTGGGCTTGGGGAGTTTCTGACGATGCCTATATTATTAAGCAATTTATTATTAATGATGATATTCCTTTTGGCGACCGTTTTATTCGCGTTTTAAAAGTAATGGAAGACCACTTTTTGTGGCCGGTTAACTGGTTTGCAGTTACGATTGCTGCTTTATTACCACCGTTTTTAAATCAAGAATTTAATCGTACTCTTTTAGGAAAAACTTTGCCACAAGTAACATCTTTTTTATTGACTCTAGCTTTGATCAACCTCTTTACGATTATTTTAGTGGACGCTCTAAATCGTCCACCGCGACCAAAACGAACTTTGCTTTCTTATATTACCCAACCATTAGAGTTTGCTTTATTTCCTGTGGTCGGTTTTTTCTTTACTGCTCTGCCAGGAATTGACGCTCACACGCGTTTAATGATGGGTAAGTATCTTGAATATAAAGTGACGAAAAAAGTGTAAAATACGCTTATGTCCAGCAATAAAATCGTTATTAATCCGCTTGCCGCCACTACTATGGCGCCACTTAAAACAAAGAAGCAACGTCGTCATTGGCTGCGTCCATATTACCAACCTTTTTTTTATGCGGCATTGCCATTGAGTTTGTTAACTTTAATTTTCACTTTTTTCTTTCGCAATTTTTTGCCACCGCAAATTCCGCTTTTTTATACCTTATTACAAACTAAAGATAAATTGGTGACACGAGAATGGATTTTTATTTTGCCCGCTTTAGCTTTGGGCATTAATTTTGTTCATTTTTTAGTCATTTATTTTGCCCGTCACTATGACACTACTTTGATTAAAGTTTTTGAGTACATCACAATTTTTATTCAAGCTTTAATTTTAGCTACTTTATTAAGAATTATTTTAATTGTAATTTAATGTTAATTTTTGGATATTTTTTGCTAGCTGGAATTATTACCGCTTTGGTAACGCCTTTAATAATTCGACTTTACAAAAAAATGCATTGGGATAAAGCTCATGCAAATAAAATTCAAACTTTTAAGGATACTCATCAAAAAAATGTCCCTCGCGGTGGCGGTTTGGCGATTTTTATTGGCCTTCTTTGCACTTTAAGTTTTTTGTGGCCTTGGAATTTTACTTTACAAATGATTTTGCTGGGAGCTTTTTTGTTAACAGCAATCGGTGTGCTAGATGATATTTTTGATTTAAATCCTTTTTTACGTTTATTAGTAAATTTAGCCGCCGCGGCTTGTGTAATTTATGCAGGCATCACCATAGATTTTGTTACTAATCCTTTTGCCAGCGGAGTTTTACATTTAGACTATTGGTGGTGGTTACCATCATTAATCACTCTCGTTTATTTGACTTTCTTAATTAATATTACTAATTGGGCTAAAGGTGTAGATGGGCAAATGCCTGGTACGGTGGCAATAGCGGCGATTTTTATTGGTTTTTTGTCTTTTCGCTTAACTAGCCATCAAGTAGAAATGACTAGTATTTTAAGTTTTATTACCGCCGGCGCCTTCACTGGTTTTTTATTTTGGAACTTTTATCCTCAACGAATTATGCCTGGTTACGGCGGCGGCGCTTTAGGCGGTTTTCTTTTGGGCGTTTTGTCAATTCTTTCTGGCGCCAAATTGGCCACTCTTTTTATGGTCATGGCTTTGCCAATTGCCGATGCCATTTTTACGATTATGAGACGTATTTTAGCTGGCAAATCGCCATTTTGGGGCGATCGTGGTCACTTACATCATAAGTTACTGGACCAATTTGGCTGGGGCCGGCGGCGGATTGCTATTTTTTACTGGTTGGTAACTTTAGTGATGGGAATTTTGGCTTTGATTTTGCCCACTTGGGGCAAAATCGTCGCTTTTATTGCCGTTTTAATTTTAACTTTTGTTTTTTTAATCCGAGCCAAAATTCTTAGCTTGCGAAAAAATTAATTCTTAAATTCAATATTAAAGCTAGCGAAGCTGCTTTGCGGAATTCGTAAATATCCAGGTGCGCGCAAATTAAAAATTTGTTTAAAGTCACTCCCAGAGATTGTTACATTGCCGCGATTAGTAGTAAAACTCACCTGGCTTGTCTGGCCATTATCATTATGACTAACTGAAACTGCCGAAATTGAAGTCACCGCGCCGCCAGATTTATCAGCATATTCACGCAGCTCGCTCATCGAATAAGGATTACCGCCGCTGCCGCCGATGTGACAACTATTAATTGTGACTGGCTCAATCCGGCTCGAATCGGCGTCACCAGGATTATTGCGAACGATATAGGCGTTCAAAATGTCCGACATTTCTTCCTGCGTTAACCAAGGATGAGAACGCCCGCAACTATCGCCACTGCTGGAATAACCGTTGCGATACCAAGCTTTATAAAACCATGGCGAATTGGCTTTTACTTCCCAAGCTTTGCTGGACCAGTCGCTGCCACCGCTACCATCAGTTGTGTCCCAATGAACACCGCTGGCGTAACCGCCGTGAGTGGAAGCGTATTGAGTGGAAACTGGATTATCGCTGCCGTCTACCAAAACCCAACCGCGAGTTTCATTAACTGCTTTTTCCCAATCGCCACCCTTTTTACTGTTTTTATAAACTTGGCAACTTTCGGTGGTGCAAATTGATTTGCTGCCATTGTTGGTGTAGCGAATGGCGTAAGTACGAGCAGCGACTGCTTGAGCTTTTAAAGTTTCCAAAGGCCAAGAAGCTGGCACTTCGTAGATACTTTGCAAGTAGCTATCTTCAAAAGACATCGTGCCGTAACCTTGAACAGAAATTTCGCTCATGGCATTATAATCTTTTTTCAAAGTGGTGCCAGGATAATAGGCTGCTAAAATTTCTTCTGCCTTTTGGCCAGCTTCAGCGCGCGCTTTAGCGCCGTATTGGCTCATGCCATTGCGATGAGTGTAAGCGCCAAAAGAAAAAACAGCAAAAGTATTACTGGGCGCACTGGCTTTATAACCAATCGAAGCATTGAAGTCATCAGCCAAAGGCACTTCTCCTACAGCTGTGGTATAACTACCAGAACGAGCGTTAATAATCGCTTGCTGTTGAGCGCTCAAAGCGGCAATTTGCGAGCCAAGTTTTTGCTGATAATCCTTAGCTTTGTCAATTTCTCCTTGGAAGAAATCCACTTGCGCGTCAAGCTTAGTCTGCAAAGCAGCCAAAGTTTTTTGTCTTTCTTCCAAAACAATTTTATCTTCATTTAGTTGAGTAATTTCCGCGGCTAGGCTCAAAATTGTTTGATAATTTTGATTACGTGCTACTTGATAGTTAACTAAACTAAGCAAATTTCCTTGATGTTCTTCCGGTCGCAAAAGTAATAAAAATGGCGATTCCACGCGACTAGCTTTATAATTTTGAGCCACAATTTCTGCTAACAATTTAGTTTTCTCCTCTTGTTCTCCACTACGTTCTTCAATGCTAGTTGCTAACTCAGCCACTTGCGTTTTGGCTTTTTTAATGCCAGCTTGCGCATTATTAATACGAGTGGTTAAACTTTTTACTTCTGTTTCTAGTGGCGTTGTCGCCGCTTCTGATTGTTGTTTCAGGTGTTCGAGTTCATCAATTTGCTGCTGTAAAACTTCCACATCGTCAAGCGCAAAAACTGGCGAGCAACCAAATAAACTAAGAACAGCCAGAGCGATAGTAATAATTATGTACATTTTTATTTAATAGACAAAACTCAATTTAAATTTTTTGGTTTTGTCAAAACGAAAATTATTCGAGCGGAAATTTTTCTCTTACCCAAGCAACCGCGCGATCCATTTTACTCAGCGGTGGTTTTTTGTGTACTAAATAGTGAGATAAAATTTCCACTAAATGTTTTTTATTCCGTTCGTGACCAACTAACATAATTAAACGATAAGGAAAAAGTTGCGTTTCTACGAGTAATTGTTCTTGGCCATCAACGGTTTCAAACCAAAATCTTTGGCCGCGATTAAGCCATGAATAAAAACGGTCATGCGTATAAATACCGTAGTTGGTGATTACGTGACGAACTTTTTTTGGCGGGACATTAGAAAGTGCGTAAGCTAAAAAGACTAAAGCTAGCACCACTGCTAATAAATAGAATTGGTTTGTAAAAATTAATAAAAGAATAATTAGAACTAAAAGTAAAATTAAATTACGCCAATAGTCTTTGGAGCGACGGGGGCGAAAAATTCTTTCTGGCGCCACCCAAGAAAAAAGCAATTCTTCATTAAACGTGGGTGCTTCATCATAATTTTTCATGGTCACTTTACCAATGAGTTCTGAATCTGCGTCTACCGGCTGATTATTTTGCTGCGCTAAAGCCGCTTCTTCTAATTGTTCGTCAGTGAGAAATAATTGCTTATCTGCCATAATTAATTGCTAAAAAATCCTGGAATCCGCAAGATGTTGACGCCGACAAATTGTAGAATTGTCACTGAGAACAAAATAAATAACAAGGCGATAATAGAATTGGTAATTCGGCTTTTGGCGTCTTGGACTCCTTTAGGATCGCCTTTAGAAGTCATTAAAGTGAAGGCGCCAACAAGGATTTGGGCAAAAATTAAGACTGAGCCAATACCCATGAGAAAAGTTAAAAGTTGACCGATTGCCCCAATTGGATTGGTAGGAATGCAGCCGATGGCGGTCCAAAAACCGACCACGGCGCCAACAGTCTCACCACCGTATGTACATTTGCGGCACTTTGCTATATTTTCAGTATCTGGTAAACGTATGCATGGATCATTTTGTTGAGCAGCGGTTTCAGCATCAGCTTGCACAGCGGCAAAGGAAGAAAAAAAAGCAATTGCAATAACAGCCAAACTGATGATTACTGGTGAAAAAAACTTTTTCATAGATGGAAACATTATAGATGATAAAAAAGTTTTTTTCAACTCTGGTTGAAAACTCTGCAACTGTTGGCGTAAATCTGCTCAATGGAGACAGACAAGTGCTGTGCCGCGAACTGAGCGGTGTGAGCGATAAAAGCTGGTTGACAAGTGCCGCCGCGTTTTGGCTCTGGAGCCAAAAAGGGTGCGTCTGTTTCTAGAAGTAAACGTTCTGGCGGCACTAGATTAGCTAAGGCTTGCAGATTGCGAGCGTTTTTAAAAGTCAAATTGCCGGCAAAACTAATATAGCTATTTGGTAATTGCAAAATTTTTTGCAAATAGTTGGCGTCACCAGAAAAACAATGAAAAATTAATGGCAGCTCTACTACTCCGCTTTGAGCGACGATTTTTAAAATTAAACCGTAAGCATTGTCGTCTTTATCAGCATTGACAAAATCGTCGCGAACGTGAAAAATAACTGGTTTTGGTTTTGCCAGGGCAATTTTAAGTTGTTCTTGCAATAAATGAATTTGTGCAGCGACGAGGGTGGCGAAATTGGCCGCCTGCCGATCACAACGATAGAAATCTAAGCCAATTTCGCCATAGGCAATAAATTGCTCTAAATCTAAACGAGCTAAAGCAGCTAATTCGGACTTCGTTTTTTTCACTTCCTCTGGATGAATGCCAACTGTAGCCAGGAAAAAATCTTTCATTTTTTCCCGCATATTTGCCGCAACCAGGCTACTAGCAATATTTGTACCGATAATAACGCTTTGTTTAACGCCTGCCGCTTGCGCCTGAAGGGCCAAATTTTGCCAATCTTGAGCCAAAGGCTCAAGATTGTAATGAGAGTGAGTGTCAAAAATATTCATTTATCAACCTAAATCTTTAATTATTTTAAATTTTTGTCAATCACATTAAAAATGTAACTACTTTAAACGTGGAAAAAGCGGCGCTAACGGTTCAATTTTTTCACGCAAGAAATGCGTTAATATTATGTGGCTGGTTTCCGGCATAAAAATTTGTAAATCGTAAGCGATTTGGCACAATTTTGCTATAAGCGGTTGCAGTTGAGCCGCTTTAGCGTGAGTATCAGTTGTCAGCCACGGCTTTTCCCGGCTCAAAACTTGATCAAGCTCGCTGATACCGTCGATGATCGTCTGCAAGGCTTGGCTAGTTTGGAAAGCCGCACACGCTTTCGCCATGTTTGGCGAAAGCGACTCTGGCGCCGCTAGCGGCGCCAGCTCCACCGTTGATGCTAATTTAGCTAAACGGCTACAAAGATTACCCAAGCCATTAACTAAATTGGCCGTGTAAAAGTCTTCAAGTCTAGTTGGAGTAATGTCCACGTCTTCGCGATAAACTGGAAAACCGGCGATGATGAAACGAGTTGCTTCTCGTCCAAATTTATCCACCAGATCAGCTGGGGCAATTACATTGCCCAAAGATTTGCTCATTTTTTCCCCGTTGACAGTTATGAAGCCATTGATCAAGATTTTTTTAGACGTTTTTAAATTAGCAGAAATAAGCATAGACTGCCACATTGCTGCTTGTTGGCGTAAGTTGTCTTTGCCGCAAATTTGGACGGCTGGCCAAAACTCAGCAAACTTTTTTTCGTTGATCGGCCAACCTAAAACGGAAATATAGTTGATGAGAGCATCGAACCAAACGTACATCACTTGCTCTTCGTCCTCTGGAACCGGAATGCCCCACGGCATTTTGCTTTTGACCCGCGAGATGCTAAAGTCTTGCAGGCCGCCTTGAACGAAGCTGACAATCTCTTTTTGCTTCCCTTGACCCAAAATAAGCTCAGGTTGAGTTTGATATAGATATAAGAGTTGTTCTTGATACTTGGAAAAACGAAAAAAATAGTTCTCTTCTTCACGAATTTCAATGGTTTGTTGCGGATGCAGCGGGCAATGTCCCTCAACGAGTTCGCTGTCTGTTTTTTCTAATTCGCAACCGACGCAGTATTTGCTTTGATACTTTTTCTTATAAATATCGCCATTCTCCAAGCATTTTTTCCAAAATGTTTGTGCAGCGGCTTGATGATTTTTGTCAGTGGTGCGAGTGAAATCGGTATAGCTTAAATCAAGCAGCTCTTTTAAAGCTTTAAAATCATTAACTAGTTGGTCGGTATACGCTTGCGCGGACAAACCGGCTGCAACAGCTTTTTGGTAAACTTTTTGGCCGTGTTCATCGGTGCCAGTATTAAAAATCACTGAATTACCAAGCAAACGTTGATAGCGAGCGATAAAATCAGCGGTTAAAATTTCCCAAGCAAAACCTAAATGCGGTTTAGCGTTAATATACGGAAGAGTGGTGGTAATGTAAAAATTAGCCATGAGCATATTATATCATTTGAGCGTGTTATAATAGTCTATTAATTGAAAACAAAGATTATTAGAAAGATTTTTCATGACTGCTCCAGATCAATTGCAGATTCTGCCTATGGGTGGCATTGCTAATGTCACTCAAAATATGTATGTTTATCAATACCAGGATGAGATTTTATTGGTAGACTGTGGCATCGGTTTTCCTGATGTACAAATGCCCGGCGTTGATATTTTAATTCCGGATATTAATTATTTACTTAAACAATTAGAAGATGGTAAAAAAATTGTCGGCATGGTTTTAAGCCACGCTCACGATGATCATATTGCGGCTTTACCATACATCTTGCCTAATTTACCAGACTTCCCTATTTATGCAAGCAAGTTGACGGCTGGTTTTGCTAGTAATCGTTTGATGGACACTAATAATGCTAAAACGATTACCGTTTTGCCAGATCGTCAGCCGCAAAAAATCGGCACACATTTTCAAGTGACACTTTTAGCGGTGACGCATTCCGTGCCAGACACTAAACATATTTTTATCGAAACGCCAGTGGGCAATGTTTACCACGGCAGTGATTTCAAACTTGATCCCGCGCCGATAGATAGTATGTTGAGCGATTATGAATTCATGGGTGAAGTGAAACAAAAAGGAGTCAAACTTTTACTTTCCGATTGTTTAGGTTCAGATAAACCTTCATGGACGGAATCCGAAAGCAGTGTTGGTCCGGTTTTGGAAAAAGCCATGGCAGACGTCAAAGGTAAAGTTGTTGTCACTCTAATGAGCTCGCATATTCACCGGATTAAACAAGTGATGAATGCTGCTCAAAAATACGGACGTAAAGTGGCTTTGGTGGGACGAAGTGTGGAGCAAAACGTTTTAACGGCAGCTGAGCTTGGTTTCATCACTGACGAAGCCGGGGTGATTATTAATAAAAAAGAAACTAAAAATTATCAAGATAGCCAGTTGTGTTTAATTGTGGCTGGCAGTCAAGGTCAAGAAGGTTCGTCAATGATGCGCGCCATTTATGGCGAGCATCCGACTATTCATTTGACCAAAAATGACCGAGTCATTTTTTCTGCTAATGCAATTCCGGGCAACGAAGTCACGTACTACGGCGCCATTGATGAATTATTTTTAACTGGCATTGATACCGTTTATCCAACTATTACTCCGGGTATTCATGAATCTGGTCATGCTAGTGCGCCAGAACAAGCGGATTTAATTAAAAGATTGGCTCCGCAAAAACTTTTCCCGATTGGTGGCAATCCGCGTCATCGCGTTCTTTATCAACGCTTGGTAGCGGCGCCTTTGGGTTACAAAAAGGAAGACGTTTTAATTCCGGAAGACGGAGATATTTTAGGTTTAAGTAGTGATGGCGAGATTAAAAAAGTTGGCAACGTCAGTTTGCGACCGCAAATCGTGGATGGCTTGGGTGTGGGAGATGTCGGGCCAGCGGTGCTTTCCGATCGCCGTGCCCTCGGGCAAGCGGGCGTGATCATCGTCATTATTAAACATTATCAAAAAACTAATAAATTAGATTATGATCACATTCATGTGGTTTCTCGCGGTTTTGTTTTCATGCGCGACGCTGCAGAAGTGATTAATTTTATCAAGGAAAGAACGGTTCAACTTTTTACCAAACATTTTGATAATAAAAAGCGCGAGCAAAGCGAGCGTGCGGTGGAGCGTGGTTTGGCACGCAGTCTCTACGAAATTATTCAACGTGAACCGATGATTGAAGTAGAAATTGTTGATTGCTAAGTTTGTTCGTCTAAGAAATTTTGTAAAATTACCGCCGCGGCCAAGTGATCTATCGGGCCGCGGCGGTCTTTCAAACGGTGCAACTTGAGAAATTGATGAACTTGATAGCTACTAAGAGTCTCATCTTCTAAATAAACGGGCAACTGAAATTTTTCCCGCATAATTGCCGCAAAAGCCTGGCTTTTAGCGGCCATTTCGTTTTCACTAATGCCGATCACTAATTGCTGCACTTTGTGCTGGCGAATGATATTTTCTAATTCAGCCAGCAGTTGCGGTCCTTGATCCAAAATCTGCAACGGCTCCGCCAAACTAGCATAGGAAATAGCTGTTCCCACTCGCACTGTGCCGTAATCAATACCTAAAGTTTTCATAAAACTAGCTCGGCCGTAATTACTCCACGCCGCAGAAATGTGCCTTCTGGCGTACAAGTAACTAACTTTAACTGCGGCGTGTTGGCATTTTGCGCCAAAATATAATCGTCATCCGCCGCCACTTCTTTTTTACTAATTACGCGAAAAGTATAAATAATTTCGTCTTGCGTAATATAAATCAAATCGTCTTTTTCTAAAGTCATAATAGTAGAAAATATTGATTTATAGCGATTTTTGTTGCTTTCTTTAGGATTATATAATTGGCGCAAGGTCGAGTGACCAAAAATTACTGGCGCGCCGTAATCGCCCACTTGCACTTCCGAATTAAATTGCACCAAATTATTATCAATATTAGTGCCACCAACTTTCACTAAAGCGTTATAAACTCCTAATTTAGGAATTTCTAAAGTGTAACTTTGTTGCGTTTGTTGGTGCTCAATAAGCGGCGCGCTGCTAAACCAGTTTTCTAGATTACTATAATCAAGAGCAGTATCAAGAATCACTGGTGCTCGTTCTTCCGGCAGTTGAGTGAAATCGCCCAAAATTTTGGGACTTTGATCCATTTTATTGAAAAATTCATCTGCTACCAACGGGAAAAGTGGCTGATTTTGGCTTTGCCAAAATTGGCTAGCGCTGCTGCGAATAAAAGGCCAAGCGGCGATTAACAAAAAACCGCAGCCGATAATAAAAATTGCTCCAAAAACTAAACGGTTGGAATTAGCTTTATTGCTGCGCATTAACCACCTCAACCTTGTCTGCTTTTTTAGGAATTTTTTTGTAAATTTTGGGATAGAGCGCGTTGCTCCAGGTGAAGGTGTAACTTTTAACCGATTCTAAACCTTTGAGGTAATTCTCGGCTTGTAAAAGTTTTTTGCCCAAAATTTCATTTCTAATTGTGTCTAAACCTAATGTGGCCGCCGTTGTTTGTGATAAATTCACATCTAAATAAATTTTACTGCCATCGGCGGCAGTTTTTTCTTCGTCGATAGCGGAAAGTACGTCTGGCTGCTCACCGACTAATTCATAGCCAACGCTTAATTCTTTCGCTAAAGCTGCCTGTGCCAGTGGCGTTAATTCCGTCAGCTCATAAGTAATTACTGGTACTGTAGCTATTAATTCCAAAGTCACCTCACTGGCTTTCTCACCAATTTTGGTGTCGAAAGTAGTTTTAGTGACTTTGAGTTTATCCGTTTGCACCACTAAATATCGGCCATCTTCTTGTGTGCCGATATCCGCCACGCCGGCGCTCACTAATTCTGCTTTACCGTCTTTAAGAGCTTTAGCTTTATCTTCTTCAGAAAAAATAACTTCTGTTTCGTCAGTGCCGCCGGCAAAAGCCGTACTTACTTTTGCTTCAACATCATTTTTATTGTAATTGCCCACTTGCAAACTCACATCTTGACCTAAATTACCTTTTGATCCCGGCGTTTTGCCCGTCACTTTAACTTTATTTTTGCCAAAAACTTTATTTTCCCCATCGCTAGTACTGGTGACGGTGGCGGCAGACACGTTGACGTCATTATCCAAAGTATAAACGTAATCATTGGCATTAACTTCCGAACCTTTTTTGAAAGTAATTTCTTGAGTGGTTTTGTTAGAAATTTCGATTTCGCCGCTAGCAGCATTACCGATTTCGCGCAAACCGGTAGCTTTGAACGGGAAAGTGGTTTTAATTTCTTTAGTGATAACGTTGCCTGGCAAAATTAATTCATCGTAATTAGAAGCAGTAGCTTTGGGATCAATTGTCACTTCTAAAGTTTTGGCTAAAACGGATGTTTTTGGCGTAAGAGTGACTAAAAGCTGGCTCTGGCTTACAATCCAAAAAAATCCGCCAACTAAAAGCGTTAATAATGCAAGAATAACAGTAACTAAAATAGATTTTTTGCTCAACGAAGCAAAGCTGAACATTTTTGTCTTTTTTTCTTCTGGATCTGGCAAAAAATCGCCTTCGTCAACTGTCGGCGGAAAGTCTTTTTGCCGCGATAAGCGCAAGGGCTGATCCGCTGTTTCCACTGGCGGAGTGGGCGGAATTTCACTGGCTTCTTCCGGAACTACGGTTAACCAGCCATAAGATTTGGCAAGAATAGTAGCACTTGGCACTAAAATATAAGAAAGTAGAATATCGCTGCCCAAAATTTCTGCTCGCACCGGCAAATCTCCCGGTAATTGCTCGATCTTGCTTTGCAATTCGGCAGTCGGTAATAAAGCGGAAATAAAATTGACAAATAATTCTGGTTTTAATTCACTACTCGGTGCAAGTTCGTCTTTGACTTCAGCGAAGCATTCACTGTAATCCACGCCGATTTTGGCAGCCAGTTGCACCAAAGCGGTTTTCATTTGTTCAGCAAAGCGTTGATCGTTAGGAACGCTGCAACGTTCTAGCAACGATTTTTTCTCATATAGAGAAAAAATCGTCTGGCCGCCGGTAAACTCCACCACTAATTGTTGCTTTAATTCTGGATTTTGCTCCAACTTCGCACTTACCACCGCTTCGGTATCCGAAACAAAGCCCAAAGAATCTAATTGTAACGATTGGGTGATATTTTCAAAAAGAACTTTTTTGTTTGGTAAAATCTCGCCTTCGCTAGTGAAAGAATTATCTAAAAAAAACAAAGTTTGGTGAACGGTTTCGCCCTCAGCGCCCAATTCTTGTAAGCATTGATCGAGCTTCACTAATAAATCAGTTTCGCTAAAATATGGCTTCGGGTTAGTTTTCTTGAGAACTTTAACGTTTTCTTCCACTTCCCATAGCGAAGCTTGGGCTAACTTCTCCGACAAGGCTAAGCCGAAAAAACGTTTTGGCGCTGGCGTCTCGTTTGGCTCAGATTTTTTGCCAAATAGGTTAAACATCTTGACTTTTCCTTTATTTCTTGTCATAATCATAGCATAGAAAGTCGAAAGTATCAAGTTTAAAAAGAAAGGTCATTATGAGTAGTGAGAGTAAATTTATGGCAACCATGGGCGGATTTTTATTCGGAGCAGCAGCCGGCGCTGTCGCGATGTTTCTTTTAGCTCCTCGCTCTGGCAAAGAAAATCGTAAAATGATTCAAGATCGTGTAGAAGAGCTATCCGACTACATCGAGGACGAACGATCGTTAATTGAAGATAAAGTGGAAGAGATTTTCGGCGAAGTTAACGCTCTCACTACTTCCCTTTTTAACGATGCCCGCAAGCTTTGGAATGATCAAGTGCGAACTTTTGAAAAAAGCATGGATAAAATCGACAAAAACAAATATTTGGAAATGGTCGATAACGTCATGGAAAAATTGCAGAGCAGCAAGAAATATAATAATAACGATTTGACTAAAGTGAAACGCTATCTTTCTAGCGAGTGGCGCAAGTTTAGTCAAATGATGGATTAAGTTTCCGTTTATTTTTTAAAAAATAATTGAGCGACGTTTTTAAATCTTTAAAAACGTCGCTTTTGGTTTAGGTTGACAGTACATGTTTGCAGGTTTAGCTGTCCTGAATCTTCGTGTTATCATTCCGTCCGATTGTCATCCTGTCTTTAATTAACTGTCTCCTGAAATCTTTTCAGGACCTTTCAAAGTTTTACGTATTAAAGTATTACATTAATTAATTGTCATCCTGAAATCTTTTCAGGATCTTTTCCATTGTCATCCTGGCTTTTCATTCTTGCCAGTAATGCACTTGCAGATTGCTACTTTGTAGGTTGCCGTCAGTGGCCCAAAGAGAAGCAGAGCCAGAGGCTGTTTCAACTTTGGGTAGCGGAGCAATGGGAGAACCGTAAGGAACGTACGGATGAGCTATGGAGCCAACTTCCAATTGAGGTTTTAAAGTGAAATTGTCCACTGTCGCGCCATTATTTATAATAATTAAAGCTCTAGTGAGATTTTGGGTTGTAGTCAACGTGGAAGTAAGCGTAGTTGTGGTGCAATAAAGATAAAATGGAGCATAGTAAGGAGTAGCGTGTGGAGAATCAATAATAAATCTGACATTGTTATTTACGCTCGTATTATTAAGTGATAATGTGTAAGTATCTGGATTAAACAGACTTGTTATCGTATTTCCAACGTAGAATTCGGTTTGAGCAGTTGCTGTACCATTTAGAGTTAGTGTTCCATCGTCAGCAACCGTTAAAGTAATACCGTTCTGAGTACCTCCAGTAAATTTTGGTATTAGATTCTCTACATCAAAATATTCGTAGGTAGGCGTGGCGAGCTGATATTGAACAGTGACTGGAGTTCCGGCTGCAGCTTGGGCAGCGAGCCAAGAAGTAAAATCATTTACAGTGGTAATGTTGCCGGTATCAGGAAAAATAAAAGAAAATTCTGCAGTGTCACCCATAGATTCTGCCATAGCTGGAAGATTGGCAACTGGAACTACAGTCCACCAGGAGCTATAGTAATGAAAATGAGATGATAATTGTTCTGTATACGATACTGCCGTCATCGATGGCTCTGCTGTCCTAAACATAATTCTATTTGTTGTGGCATCACTGTAAAAACCGAAGGCTTCCGTCCCATCAAAAACTTTTACGCCGATATTCCGCACCACTTGTTGGTTTTTAAAGTCGATGTAGTCACAAACTGTACCATCTGAGCTACTAGGAACGCAGCGCAGTGGTGCAGAAATATTAATTTTTGTATTTGCATTTACTGATAAGGGAAAAATTAAAAAATTAAAAATGATTAAACAGAAAATTATTTTAAGATTTAATGATTGTGTTTTTAGCATAGGTGTTTTTTATTTATAGTTTTTATCTTTAAATTTTTAATTTTCTACTGATTCTGCAAGCAGCGGACTGTGAATCCGCTGAACTTGTTGCCGTAGTTCGTCGGGCTAGCAGCAGTAGAATCGAAGTACAGTATACGAGCGTAGACAGCACTGATG
>JAUNST010000012.1 GCA_030539095.1 bacterium | reverse complement strand
CTAAAAACCCTTCTAGGTGTTTGAGATTTAGATTTTTTAACTACCAACTTTGTGCAACAATTAGCAATTTTTGTTACGGTCCAGCCTCCTATTCAAGCCGTAAAAGCGGCCGCCGTTGATCAAACTAAACCAAAACAAAAAAGCAAGTCCGTAAGCGAGGTTGACGACTTGCCCATGCCGCCGCCACAATTTTCCCTACCATCTAAAAAGGCGCCCACAAAAACAGACGAAGTTCTCTTGCAACAATTTGAACAGCAAGTGATGGCGCAAGACACTTTCTATCGTTCTCCGCATTTTTCTCCTGATAGAAGTTTGCACGTTAGTCAAAAATATTTAGAGGTTTCTGGTTTTAATTTAATTAATCGCGTTATTTTTCCTCACGCGCCAGCGGCAGTAGAAAAAACGGAGCAACTTAAAGTTCCCCCCATCATGGAAGTTGGCTATTTTGAGCGGAGCTTGTTTATGAGAACAAAACAAGCCACGCTCCAAAAAGAGCTTGAAGTGGCCACGGATCAAGTAATTGCTAGAAATCGCGCTCAAATTACTCAAACAAAAGAACAACCTTCAAAAAAGAAAAGGAAGAATAAAAAAGAAAAGACTTTGGTTAGGAAAAAAACCAATCCCAAGCAACTCAGAAAAAAAGTTCTCACTTGGTCAGCTATAACAGTAGTGTCATTGGGCCTTCTAGGTTGGTTGATTATTCCCCGCTATCAAAATTATCAAAGACAAACAACTCTGCAAGCATATTTTGACAATTGCTACCAACAACAAAGTTGTTTAACTCAAGAAAGCGCGGAAAAAATTGCTAATCTAGCTAATGAAGGCATGAAAAGCTCAGACTCCATTGCCACTTTTGCTCTGCAGATTAAAGAACTTTCCGCCCAGCAAAGACTTTTCAGTCAACAGCTTGCCAGGCTTTATAAAACAGTTATTCAAACTGAAGTAGGAGACGTGAGTCAAGAATTAGAATTAGTTAGCAATCAAGCTGTCGTCAGTTTAGATAAAATCGAGACAACCGAAACTTCTTTTCAGGCAGCTACTGCTGATCTAAAAGCAATTCTACCAGACTTAGATTTGAGTATTTTCACTAACGAACTTAGTAACTTAAAAACGGAAATATTGCTCTGGCAGAAGTATCAGGACTTTTTCGTAGTTTTAGCTGAGCAAGAAAATCTAAGCGGCACTTTAGCCTTGCTAGACAACATTAATCTTCTGAGCCAAGGAGGACAGCTACTTGCTCTTAATAGCTTTAAACTTCAGTCTGGGCAATTAGGCGAAAGCAATTTTATTGCTGCTCAAGACATGGTGAAAGACAGCAAAATTAAAGTAGAACCAAACGAGATTTTTAAGACAAATAAAACAGATAAAAACGCACTTCAGACTTCCGGTATTTATCACTTAGCTTTTCAAAACAACTTTTCCACTTTTAGTGAAAAAGTGGAAAAGTTGTTGGAACTTGAGAAAGATGTTCCTTCAGATTTAGTCATCGGTCTAAATCTTAATACTTACAGCCAATTAGCTGGTTTAACTCAAAAAAAAGAACCATCAGTAATTTTTGACGAAATTAAACAAAAACTCGCCGAGCTAAAAGGAGAAAAAAAGGAAGCATACTTAATTGATCTCTATCAGAAGTTATGGTTAAGCTTAAGCAAGGAAAATGACCAGCAAGAAATTACTAAAATAATTTTTGCTCTTCTAAAACAAATTAATCAACAAGAATTAGCTTTTGGTAGTAAACAGCCAGGCTTGGCTGAATTAATTAACACTTTAGGTTTGAACAACGATCATCTAATCGCTAGCTGCCCCACTTCACTTAATGCTCAAGGAGAATGTTATTTAGATAGTTTTTCTCAAACAAGAAGTGTTCTCACTGGTAAAGAGCTTTTAACGCAAGAAAATACTCACTTTGTTGAGCTGCAAGCTCAGACGGTGGCGCATACACGCACCATTACTTACAAGAACAGCGATACTCAGAGTTATTCTGAATTTCTAAAATTTGCTCTTCCAGAAGGCGCCACTGCCATTAATTTAACAATTAATGGCGCCGTACAAGAAGTGGACGAAAACGGCGGCTTTATCATTAAAGTACCGGCTCAAAGCACTGTTATGGCCACTTTAACTTTCAAGATTGAAAGAACTTTAAATAAAAGCAATTTCGTTTACAGTTTTTCCGAACAAAAGCAAGCGGGTTCTTGGGGAGAAAAGTTGCAGGTCATTTTCAAAAACTCTCTTCCCTATTCGCCTAAAGTAATTGCTCCAAGCGCTACTATCGAAAACAAACGCATCGGCTTTAATCGAGTGCAAGACCAGAGCTTTTTAGGTGCTGTCACTTTCTAAAATAACAGTTTTTATCAATTAAAAACTTGTTTTTCCCTCCTCTTATGCTATAATCAGCCCCACGGTAAAAATAGAAAGTGTAAGTTGTGTCAGATAAACAAATTCTTGCAGTTAAAAAAAGAGATTTAAATATTAAAGGCAAAAAATATCAAGCCGAAGGCTATATTTTGGGTAATATTTCTGGCCATGGCGCTAGCCAAGCCATCGCTCTGCCGCTCAGAGAAACTACTCGCCTTTTAAACACAATTGGTGAATCTAGTGTCTTTTATGTGGTCTTAGATGAAGATAAAAAAGAAATTCCTGTGCTTTTACAAGAAGTACAGGTTGACCCGATTACCAATAAATACGTTCACATTGCTTTGAAGAAAGTCTCTTTGAAAGAAAAAGTGCGCGCCTTTGTGGCCTTCTCTCTCACGGGAGAATTAACTGTTCCAGATGCTTTGACTTTGCTAACTCGTCAAGAAGTAGAAGCGGAAGCTTTGCCGACAGACTTGCCTTCTGAGTTCGTTTTGGATATTAGCAAGTTCACTGAAGTTGGTCAACAAATTACTTTTGCAGATCTTGATTATGATCGTAGCAAAGTTACTTTGATGATTGAAGACGAGAACGAACCAATCGTAGTTGTTTCTCAAGTGAAAGAAGAAGTGGAAGAAGTCGCTCCAGCGGAAGAAACTGAGGCTGGCGCCGAAGCCACAGAAGCTGCTGAGGCTACTGCAGAAGCTGGCGCCGAAGCGGAAGCTAATTAATTAGCTTAATTTTGTCTAAAACTCCCCCGCTCTCACGAGCAAGGGTTCAACCTGATAAAGTATTAGTTCAAAAAAATCAAGCGCAAAATCCCGCTCTTCATGAGCGGGATTTTTATTTAAAAATTCGTTCGTTGGGATCCATGGCTCTAGCAGCGTTTAACCATTCTTGATATGCTTGCCAATTATTCTGATAAAAAGCTCTTAAAGCTAAATTGACTTTTTCATTTTGTGTTAAATTTGTTTGCTCAATCGTAGCTGGAATATAACCCAAACCTTGAGCTACGGTCTCCGTTTCTGCTAAATTCAGTTCTCCGGGAATGGCATAATATTCAGTTTTTTGCTCCACGTCAAACAGAACCACCGAGCTTTCCGCTTTTCTGGTTAAAAGATTTTGCCATAAAAGGGGAATTTGCGCGATAATTAGCACTAAAATTGCTGAACCAGTCCAGCGTAAATTCCAAGCTCTTGTGCGGCACTTTTTCACGTTTTCCAGAGGAAAAGCAGTTTCGCTTGCCAGCGAGTGAACGAAAGAACGTTTTTGCGAACTTTTTTTTGGATTTTTTGCCCGTAAATCAACGTTTTTTCGTAAAAAAGTTCCCAGATGGAAGAGGACAAAAAATCCAAAAAAAACCGCGTCCCAAATTTGGCAAAAGCCCAAATATAAATAAAGCCACGGAATGACTAAATTAGTTTGAAATTTTTCCCAAGGTGTGAGCTCCCGCGAAAATTGTGGGCCAGGCGGCGAGCGCCAAAACTTTTTCATCTGTATTTATTGTAGCAAATTCTTGCCAAATTTGTTCAGTTACATAGGGTAAAAACGGTTGCCAAAGTTTTAAGAAAGTAAACAAGCCTTCTTTTAGTAAAACAGGGGAGAGCTCGCCTTTTTTGCATTCTTCAATCGCTTGATCGCAGAAAAAGTGCCAAAAGTAATCGTAGAGTAAATCGGCAGCCAAACCAACCTTGTAATCACCCAGAGCTTGAGTAATTTCGTCAACAATACCCTGCATTTTGTTTGTAAATTCTTGGTCACGGGCAGCAGAGCTCTCACTTTGATTTTTGTCGGCAGTAAACTCTTTAACAAAACGAGCTGCGTTCCAAAGTTTATTAGTTAAATTGCGAGCCGCTTTAAAATCATTTTCACCGACGGATTTATCTAAGCCGGCGCTAGAACGCACTAAAAGAGCAAAACGCAGCGCATCAGCGCCATATTTTTCCACAATCGTCAAAGGATCGATTACGTTGCCCTTAGATTTGCTCATTTTCAGCCCTTTTTGATCTCGAACGAGCCCGTGAAGGTAAATTCGAGAAAAAGGCAGTTTTTGCGTCTCAAAATAGCCCATCATTAACATTCGCATTACCCAAAACGGCAAAATATCATAGCCGGTTTCCATAAGTGAAGTGGGGTAGAAGCGCTCGAAATCGCCGACTTGAGTATTTTTTAAAGTGGCGAAAGGCCATTGGCTGGAAGAAAACCAAGTGTCAAAAGTATCGGTTTCTTGAATGCAATTTTCGCCTGGCTCAGTTTGACTAACAACAAATTTTGTCTCAATCGGCGCATCCAAAGTCTGTAAACCATTTTTAATCAAAGATAGGGGATAGTCAGCAAGAATTTCTCCCAACTTTCCACTGATTAAAGCTTTGTCTTCAGTGATAAGCTTAACTTGGTAACGTTCTGGCTGTTCTGTTTTCAGTTGACCTTTTTCTAATAAAAACGTTGCTTGAATACTAGGATTAATTTTTGCGTCGTACCAAACAGGCATCCGAATTCCCCAAACGATTTGTCTGGAAATATTCCAATCTCGCAAATTAGTGAGCCAATGGCGGAGAATTTTATCATAACCAGGACCGTCAATTTTAATCTCTCCAGCATCAAGCTTTTCAATAATCGGCTTAACCAAAGGTTGAGTTTTAATGAAAAATTGCGCCAAAGGCAACGGCTCCAAAGTGGCCCCACAACGATAACAGCTAGAAATTTGCGTTTCATAGTCGTAATCAATATGGTCAATTAGACCCAATTGCTGCATTTTTTCTACAATTTTTTCTCTAGCAACAGCCACTTTTAAGCCGGCAAATTCTCCGGCCGCCGCTGTCATCCTACCGTTAAAGTCGATTACTTGTTTTGGTCCGGCAATTTCATCCTTATGACGTTGCCAAACTTCATAATCATGATGATCGTGCGCCGGAGTAATTTTAACCACTCCAGTGCCAAATTCGCGATCGACGTATTCGTCGGCGATAACTTTCACCTTAAACGGCCCATTAACTCCTTGAACTTCAATTTCTTGCCCAACTAAATGTTGATAGCGCTTATCCTCTGGATGCACGGCTACAGCCGTATCACCGAATTTAGTTTCTGGACGAGTGGTAGCCAAAACAAAAGGTCCGTATTTAATGTAATAAAGCGGAGTTTTTTTAGTGACGTGTTTTACTTCTAAATCGGAAAAAGCTGTCCCGCATTTAGGGCAGTAATTGACCAATTTAAGGTCACGATAAACCAAGCCTTCTTCTTGCAAATGCTGAAAAGTGTTAAGCACTGTTTTCACAATATCTGGATCAAGCGTAAACTTAAAACGCGACCAATCAAGAGAAAAGCCCAATCGTTTTAATTGCTCGCGTGCTACATCAGCATTTTCTTGAACGTAATCCCAAATCATTTGATAAAGAGTGTCTCGATCAAATTGGAAACGAGATTGACCTTTTTTTTGCAATTTTTTTTCAAAAACAAATTGAGTTTCAATGCCAGCATGATCGGCTCCGGGCAACCAAAGAGTATCGTCACCAAGCATACGATGAAAACGAATAAGAACGTCTTCCACGGTGTACATGGCGTGCCCAATGTGTAAAGGATCGTTGGCGTTTGGCGGCGGCAAAACAATGGTAAACGGGGCTGCATTTGGCTTTTTCACCGCCGGAGTGAAAGCTTGGGCGTCTTGCCAAAGCTGATTAATTTTAGTTTCGTATAGTTGATGCTGATATTTTGCGTCCATACCAGATATTATAACATTTGCCTTTCCCGTGTTTGCACGCAAATTATTTTTATGCTATACTTATTTCACTAATATTAATTAACTCGAGGACTTAAGCTTATGAACGATAAAATTAATGCTCTATTGGACGAGCTCAAGCAAGAAATTGACGCCTACGTTCAAGCAGAAGTGGCTCGTTTGACTGACTCAGGCACCGCCGTTGAGGCTTCCACCGCGGAAACTTCAACTTCAGAAGCTCCGATACCAGCAGAACCGGTGAAAGTTGAATTTGGCAGCGATTTGCCAGCTCCAGAAATGCAAACGCCGGCTGTCGACAATTCGAATTCAACTGTAGCTGTGCCGCCCATGCCGGAACCAACCGCTGTCCCAGAAACAAGCGTGCCGTTTACTAACGACGTTAACACCGATTTGCCTGATCCGGGAGAGCCAATGATTGCTCCAGGACAAGAAACTAGAGATTTCAGCGAGCAAACTGTGTTTGCGGATAACCAGGTTACCGATCAACAAGGAGAAAGTTTTAATGAAAATCAGGCCGATAGTTTCGCCGCTCCGCAGAGCGCGCCGCCGGAGGCGGCAGTTGACTTAACTGCTTTTGAAGCCGCTCAAGACGTTTCGGCACCAGCTGTGCCAGATTTTGTGATGCCAACGGAAGTCAATTCTTCTGTGGAAGCAGCCGCCGGCCCTTTGCCAGATTTAAATCCGTCAACTGCGCCCGCTGATTTACCAACCGTAACTCCGGTGGAGGATTTACCTGCCGCCCCCGCAGAACCAGAGCTACCTCAAGCGGAGCCTGCTGCTCAACCGCAAGAAGAAGCCAAAGGTTTTGACGTCGCCCGTGGACTTTTGGGCAAAGTGCTCAATAAAAAATGGGGCAGCAAAACTTAAATACGCTCAATTAAGAAAGTTAAAACCCTGCCTTAGGCAGGGTTTTTGTCGACCATTTGCATTTTTTTCACTTTATGCGATAATGATCTTAATTATGGCTTCGCCTTATGCTAATTCAGCAGAGCTTATCGACGTTTTTAAAATAAAAGTCAATGCTCTTGTTGATAAAGAGTTGTCGGAAAAAGGGTTTCCAGTAGGGGAGATTAAACCTTCTGGGGCGGGAAATGCACAAGCTGCTAGCGAGCAACTGACAAAAGATCTTCGAGCGGGAGTGTACGGACCATTAGCACAGGAATTTTATAATGCCAAACAATCTTGATCAACAAAAAATTGACTACTTAAACAATATTCAAAAAAAATACAACGTAGAATATTATCCTAATGAACTTTTGGGCGATCAAGAAGCCGCCTTTTCCTTCTATGTTGGCGGCTTAGACGCGATCCAGGCAAAAAAATTTCAAATGGCTAGCGACATGTTTTCCGCCGCTTTAATTTTAGACAATAATTATTTATATAATTATTATTTGGCTTTAAGTCGCAATTACTTGAATGATTACGAAAACGTGCGTCGCTTTTTGCAAAGTGCTATCGAACAATTTTCTCAAAAACAAGTACTCTATCAACCACTGCAAGATTTAGTGCCAGAAAATTTCACTGAAGACTTTTATTATCTCTACGTGGAGAGTTTCTATGCGCTTAATGAGCCAGAAGAGGCGACAGAGTTAGCCGAGCGCCTCATCGATAGTAAAATCATTGATAATATCAATTTTGATCTTGACTGTCTTAATTATCTAACAGCCCTGGGAGAAAAAAGTCTCGCCACTGCCTTCTCTAAAAAAGTTTTGGACCGCATCGCTAGAATTGCCGATAAAACTCAACAGCAAGCTTATCTAAAACGCACGTCGGAAATGTTGCAAAGACTCGTCCCGCAAAATGCAACGACAAATCAAGCAAAAACTCCACCTTCGATTAGTCCAGAAAATTGACACGCACCTCGAAACATGGTAAAATTCCCTCATGCCGGAATATTTTGAAAACAGAGTCCGCAATATTACTGAATCATTTACTGATCCCGATAAAAAAGCTAGGTTTCAAGCTAAAATTGAAGCACGTTTCAAGAAGAATTTTGATGAGCAAGCTCGGCAGGAAACTAAAGAGCGGATTGCTGCTCGTAGGGCCGGCAGAGAAAGTGGTCAAGATAAACTTTCTTTGGCTAGAGCCGAAACTAGAATTAAAGATTTAGAACAAAAAAAAACCTCTGGCACAAACGTGGCCGCCGAAGCTAGCAGTCTGCAAAAAGAACTAAAAACTATTTGGTCAAGCTTGGACACTGAAAGAGTGGACTTCCAAGCCGATCGTGATGCGCTCGGCGATCCCACTGATCCAGACTATGTCGAGATAGAGCAGCAAATGCTTGCGCTCGGTAAAAGACAAGTTGCTTACGAGAGTCTTTTGGCCCGCTTAGACAAAATTAGCGCCGCCGGCGAAACAGACGCCGCAGATCAAAGAGCAAAAACAATTTTAGAAGCGCGCGCCACCGACTTAGAGGCTTTTAACAATAGCGTTGCCAGTTTCAATCCGGATGATTTTCTAGAGAATTTGCGCGCTGGCTTAACTTTACTAGCCGACGGCGAAAAGCGCGAAGTACGAACAGCGCTTCGTTTTGTTGATGCCTTAGGCACGAGTAAAGCTGAAGGCAGTAAAGATTTTGACACTATCGCTGCTGACGAAGCTAGAATAGAGGCGGAAAAAAGAACTAAAACCGAACTCAACAAAGTCATTAACAAGATTAAAAGCCAAGAACAGGAATTGAAAAATAGCCTCAACGTTTTAGTAGAAGGTTTTGATCGGGGAACCAATTGGGGACAGTTGAGTACAGCGATCAGCCTTTTTGAAGATCCTCAGTACGCCCGTGCGTTTTTAGAAAACGCCGCCTGGCAAGCCAAGCTGCAAGACGCGTTGCAAAAACATTTTGAATCAAGATTAACCGATCCAAGTGCGGACGCGGTTTTTACCGCCGCTCTCGCTGCTGGAGGCAGCGAGCTATCTCAACCAGAGAAAGAGGCGGCTTTGCAAGCCTTAATTTCGCCGGAAGCAGGCACTCTCAGCGCTGAGCAGCAAACAACTTTGAAAAAAACCTTAATTCCTTTAATCGAAAAAACTATGAAGTATAGAGTGGAAGCAGCGGCCGCCCAAACGAGCGAAAGTAAAATTACTGGCCGCGCCAGCGGCACAGAGACTTTAACTTTTGGCGCTGACCAAATCAAGCTGGATGCTATCAAAAAGGCAGCCGAAAGAGACGCTCACAACAAAACCGAAACAGCTTTGCGCGCTAATGATAGATTCAATCCAGATTTAGATCATTGGGATTTCTTGCAATGGGCGCTCAATCATACCGACAGTCCTTTCCAGATGGCAGAAAATTTGGAAAGAACGACCGTTGATTTCGCCACCATGTCCGACGCCGATAGACAAACACAGCTGGATTCATACGCAGAAGCATTTTTTGCTTTAACAACGCTAAGTAAAGATGTTCAAAAAGAATTTGAACGTAAAATTTCTGGCGTTGGCAGCGAATTTCAAGAGGTTATAAAAACCGACTTTCACGACGTTTTCGTTGACGCTTGCGAAATTTTAGCCGACAAATTACGCACCAAAGTAATGGAAATTTACCAGTACGACCCAGGCATTAAACAAATTAACCGCATCGGCTTCGAAGCAGTTTCTTCCACTGGCACAGACAAAGACGAGTCCAAAAGATTAAGTGATTCTTTTGCTGCTATTAAAACCTCTTTAATTAATAATCCCACTGTCCGGAGCTTAGGCTTGCAAAAACGTTTTGACAGTTTATATCTCAATTCTATCGCTGGCATTTTAGAAGACCAAAAAAAGTTTAAAGGAGAATACGAGAAACTCGTTAGTGCGCATAACGATGAGGGCTTAGGAGATCTTTTACGTCAAATTCTGCGTCACGAGGACGGTGTTAACCCGAGTGGCAGTGGCGCCATGGCAAAAACCTTAGAAATTTATGTGCGTCAACGCGTGGACCGTGCCTTGCAAAATATGCGCGAGAGAGCAGGTACGCCAGAAGAAAAAGAAAAAACAGAGAAAATCGTCAAAGCTTTGCAAGAACTTTTTGGTCTGTTTTATGCTGGCAATAAAGAAGATGTCTTTAACGCTAGTGATGGCGCCAAAGCGACAATTAGCTTGACTGATATGGCCGTCAATGTGGACAATATGACGCAAATTGTTCGTGGCGAAGAATTACGCAAGATTATTGAAGACATGGGCTATAATGAACTCTTTTTTGGCGAAGGCTTCTCCTGGTACGCTTATGATATGAGTCGTTTCGACTTTTACCATAATCACGGCGGTTTAACTGGCGCTTTGGCGCAAACAGAATTGGATCCAAGCGATAATACGAGAGTAGAAAAACAAAAAGGCGGCATTGTAGCCGATTTCTTAAAAGCGGCCTTTGACATCCTTCGAAAAGACTTTCATGGCGTGCCAAAAGGTTTGCCAGAGCTCTATGCAACTTGGGAAGCCAGCATTAAAGGAAAATACGAAGCTCAAAAAACTAAATTAGAAACTTGGGAAAACGATAATGATGCTCGCATTAATGCTATGGGGAATGCTGTTGATCAGGCTGCGGCTCGAAAAGAGTTCAACGTAGAGTTGGCTAAACGCAAAAAAATCCTAGAAGGCTACAATATTACTAAGACAGATTTTCTGCGCTGTTCGATGTACGGTGGCACCTTTGACGGTGAAATTTTAATGAATTTTCTGTCTAATTACTTTCTCAGCGACACTCTTGACGAAATTGCTCCCGCTCAAGACTTAGATACGCCAATCGAAGAGTGGGACGACAATAATCCTCGCTATATTGTTCGGACAATTGCCGAAACGATGCTGGCCACTTTTAGTGTGGCACGCCAAGCTAACAATCTAGCTATGAACGTGACTCCAGGGCAAGCGCCAATGTCGACTCAGGCTTCTGGAGAGTGGAAGAATACCACTGAAAATATGATTTATCAGTGCGAAAAGATTGATTTGCAAGACGCTAACTTACTTTTGTTGATGTCCCACAATTTGCCTAAGGGCGAGTACGACGCTGGCAGATTGACGGCAATCGATTTTGATTTTCAGTATCATGCGCCAAAAACTACTCCAGGAGTGACAGGTAAAGACTGGCATACAGAAATTTGGCCAGTCCGCCAGTTTCAGGAGCCCAGAACAGAAGCTGGCCGCGCGTGGCAAGCTGGAGACTTATTCGCCAGAGCAGAACGAAAACTTCCTTATCAAGCGAACGCCAGCGCTCCCATCGCTGAATACGACGCTGTTATTCAAGTGCAGGCAAGGGAAAGAGGCGGCGAATTGCGAAGAAGCGCTTACAACAGTGAAGATAAAGTTTATTTGGTGCAACTCGATGCGACGGGCAACGTTGTTCCTGGCTCGGAACTTTTATTAACCGATCCCAAATGGATTGAAAGATATCGCATCACCTATCGCATTGATCCAGAATTTTGTTTAGTTGATAAAGAAAATTCTCCCTTCGAAAAACAAAGAGCAGCTTACGAAGCTTTTATGGGCGAAGCTGGTCATAGTTGCTGGACACCAGACTTTTTCCGCCATGTTCGTTGCCAGATAGACAGTTATGCTAATGGCGCCACTCAAGGCAGCACTTTTAATCTCTTTTTAATGCAGCAGCGCGAGATAAGTTCACACAGTTATGGCAGTGGTTACGAAAAAATGCTCAATGGCTGGAAAAAGATGATGGGTATTTTCTTGTCGGAAGTGTCTGCTTCTTTCAGTAATCCGAAAAAACTAGAAGAAAGTTTGCGCAAACTCAATGAAGAAGCTAAGTCTCTTGGTTCTGCTCTTAGCTTAGTCAAAGCTAACACCGTTGGGGGAGAGGAGTGGATGCAAGAGCCGAATCCTAGCGATGCCGATTATGCAGAAAAAATGAAAGGATATCGCGTTTGGCAAAAAAGAAAACAGGCTTCCGATGCTTTTTTAAGTCAATTCCGTTATATCCGCGAAGCCTTCATGCAAAAAGTGAAGTATCGCCAGGCACAAATCTTAACTTCGTTCTTCCCCAGTTGGGATAGAAGTCAATTGCCAATGGGACTTAATCCAGCCGTATTTGCAGACGCTTTAAAAGCTGAAGGGATGGGAACATACGACGCTTTGGTTGATCGTTATTTCGATATTCTTATGACTCGCAATGACACTGCCTTTGGTAAAGACGAAAAACCAACAGAATTTTCTTTTGATATGAGAAACTTCTTACAAACCTATCAAGAGCAGTTTCGCTGTAAACGACAACTAACTACTAGAGAACTAATGATAGGAAGAGCCAATGCAATGCGCGCCATGGTAGAAAATATTGCCAAAGGTCCTAGCCTGGTTTTTGCTAACTACAGCAACGGTAGAGATTTTTGCTCCTGGAAGCCTATCGATTATAATAATTATTATATTGGGCAAGCTTTAGAGTTTAAGAAAAAAACACGAGATCCAAGTTTAACGATGGAAAGTTTATTGGATCCATATTCTCCGTTTTTCTATTTATGTGACACATTTTTTGGTGATATTTATGCCCAATTCGCCACCGGTAAACAAGAAGCCAAAGTTGAAGAGGGTAAAAAATAAAATAATTTCGCGCAATAAAACAACTTTGCTTTAAGGGTTCGGCTTTCCTTTGCCAGCACGCCTCCAGTATTCAAACTTTTCCACAGTGCCGTACTTGCCAATCCAACCAGAGTCAGGTGAACTCGAGTTGCTAGTGTCACGCAGGTACTGAGACCAAAGAGCTTTATCGCTCTCTCTCGCTCTACTATCATCGTATGATCTTTGTTCGAGCATAGAACCGCTGGTACCACCTTCTCGCCAAGACTCTCCTTTTGCCCATTTAACTCTTTCTTCAAACTCTTGTCTAGCTTCATCTCTCAATTTTTTAGACCCGGTAACATCTCCCGGTCTAGCAACGTCCACCGTTCTCCCAGTTCCATCAACCCTTGTTTGACTATAATCTCCAGCTAAAACTTCAGCAGAACGTTTATTTAAGTCCTTAATCGCCTGCCTTTGTTTCTTTTGAACGTCCGCAGACTGGCTGCGATCAATATCGGTGTTATTAAATCTATAATTGCGATTGACAGTTCCTAATGCCACGGCTCCTCCAAATTCAGCAATTAGTCGATCACGATCGTCCTTCGTTGCCGCATTAGCAACATCCACTAGGAAATTTTTTCTCTTTCCTTCATCATCCAAATAGTCTGCCACTGTTTTCTTAGTGCCAGTGCTAGTCTCTATTGTCCCTCCGTCATAATCAGGTCTTACGTATCCATACTTCCCTCCAAGAACTGCATTTTTTGCTCCGCCCAGCCCAGCAATTACGCGCGCTCCAACGGCATTGCGGAGTTTATAATTCTTATTAGCCTGACCAGCTTTTGCTCCGCCGATTAGGGCTGCTTTAAACCACTTTCCTCTGCTATCTGGATCTATTTCACCTCTGTCAATTAGTTTTTTTTGATTCGCCATACCCCAGATACCACCAGCGATTGGTGCTGCCACGGCGCGTCCCACACCAGCCACTTTTTTACCAGTCTGTTGACCCTTTTTAAAGTTATCCGTGGCTGCGCTAGCCACTTCGCTGAAAAAGCCACCACCACTGTCAAGTTTTTTCTTAATACTTTCCACAATTTGCGGCATAGCCAACATGATGGCCAAACCAACCAGAGTTCCAATAGAAGAAGTAGTAAAAGATCCAGATGATGGGCTTAAAGTGTAGGGCGGCACAAAACCTTGACCAGAGTTACTATCTGCTCCGCCAAAAACGCTATTAGTAACACCCATAATAACGATCATGAAAAAAACAACTACGAAAGGGGAAAGATTGGCGATAATGGACATGATCCATTTTTTAAAGGTGTTGACGCCCGGAATAGCCATGAGCATCAAATTCATTGGCGCAAAAATAATATTCAAAAGAACGATGGCGTAAGATTTTAAGAGAATAAAAAGCAAACGGAAAAGATTAACAAAAAGAACAATAATAATGATTAAAGACGCCAGGATGCCAGTGAGACCTCCTGCTAACTTACCCAAAAACTCACCAACAACATCACCAGCGGCTTTTCCAACATCGCTAAAAAGCTCGCTCGTTAAAGCGCTGGTCGTGCCCCAGATATTATCCCAATTGCCCCAAAAAACCATCTTAAAAAGCGAACTAAAACCACCGTTAACTAACTCATTGGCAGTGGTCGTTCCGCCAACGTTATTAACTTTAATAAAGGAGGCAAAGGCATACATGATCCAATACATCAAATCGATCATAAAGCCGGCAATAGCATAAGAAAAAGTCACTAATAACAGGGCAATTACAATTCTAGGCAAGGCTTGCTGGGCTGTTACCGCTGCCTGACCGCCGATCCGCTGACGGAAAAGGATTAAAACACCAATTACAATCACGATCACAGTGAAGAAAATATAAGCTAAATTACGAAAAACGCGCCAAATTTGCAGATATGGAGACAAAGCGTAATAACCATAGCCCTGGGCATAAGTGGCCGGCGCCAAACCCATATGATCTAGAGCATCGGCAACATAATAAGAACCGCTGGCAACTGGCTTTTGGTAAGTCCAGGCTATCATTTTGCCAACACTATTAAACAAGTTGCTCGTGGTGCCACTATTTTCTGTAGTGGCGTCTGGGCTACCAATAGCTGCGAACATAGCATTAAACATACGGTTATTGTCGGTAGTTTTCACTAAACAAGCATTGTCGGCGCGATCACATTTTTGTCCTTCGGTAAAAGTAGCCAAGGCAGCATTAGAATCAACATAGCTAGTGTCTAAATTAGAAATTTTATCCACGCTTGTCTCATTGCCATAGGAAATATCGATTTGGGCGCTGCTCTGGCTTTGGGCAAAAATACGTCCTCCCACAGCCACCACGACTGCCAAAGCTAAAAGAATAAAGGAAGCATTAGTAACTATCTTGCCTAAATTTTTGGGCATCTTCATAAAAATCAAACTTAATTATAGCTGATTTTGTCTTTATTGCAAATGGGCAAATTGATTATTAATCCAAAAAATCTTGCAGTTTTTTGCGGCGGCTTGGATTGCGCAAGTTGCGCAAAGCTTTGCTCTCAATTTGGCGAATTCTTTCTCGAGTAACGCCAAATTCCTTGCCAACTTCCTCCAAAGTCATCATTCGGCTATGAGAAAGGCCAAAACGCATTCGCAAAACTTTTGCTTCGCGATCATTCAAGCCTTCCAAAATATCTTCGATATTTTCCGCTAGCATTTGCTTGCTAGCGCTATCGTATGGCGAAGCCATCCGATTGTCGGCTACGAAATCGCCCAAAACGCTATCTTCTTCGCCGTCATCACCAACTGGAGATTCCAAAGAAACCGTGTTCTGCGAAATTTTGTAAATTTCGCGCACTCTGTCTGGAGTCAAATTCATTTCTCTGGCGATTTCGTCGATAGTTGGCTCACGACCCAAGTCTTGCATAATTTTGCGGCTGGTGCGCATTAGAGCATTAATAGTTTCCACCATGTGCACTGGCACCCGAATTGTTCGCGCCTGATCGGCAATAGAACGGGTGATCGCCTGACGAATCCACCAAGTGGCATAAGTTGAAAATTTAAAACCCTTCGTCCAGTCATATTTATCGACAGCCCGAATGAGGCCTTTATTACCTTCTTGAATTAAATCCAAGAAGCTCATTCCGCGACCAATATATTTTTTAGCAATCGCCACCACTAAACGCAAGTTGGCATTAATAATTTTCTGTTTTGCTTTTTCGCTACCAGCTTCCACTTCTTGCGCCAAACGAATTTCTTCCTCACGAGAAAGAAGTGGCACTCGTCCGATTTCTTTGAGATACATCCGTACCGGATCAGAAACAGTGCTGCTATTAAAATTGGCGATTGTATCCAGTTCACTTTTTAGCAAATCCGCAGTTTCCGTATGATTTTCTTCTTTAGAAACAGATTCACAGATAGTGATGCCGTTTTTCTCTGCTCGATCATAAAAATCATCCAGAATTTCGATATAAAGTTCCGGCTCAATAAAAACCTGCAAAATATCTTCTTGAGAAAGATTGCCGTTTTCGCGCGCTTTGGCAAATAATTTCTCGATATCGTCCGCTAGTGCTTTGGGAATTTTTTTACTCATAATTTATGATGCGATATTATACCACACTTCATCGAGAATGAGGTATGAAAAATAGGGAGTTAATGCGGTATAATTGCTTCTGATGCCAAAGATAGTTTTAGTTCACGATTTTTTAGCGGAATACGGTGGCGCGGAGAGAGTGGTAGAAGCGCTGCACGAATTATTTCCAGAAGCGCCACTTTTTGTGGCTTTTGCCGATTTGCGCAATTTTGGCAGCAAAAAAGCAGTTTTCGAGGCTATGGATATTCGCACCACTTGGCTGCAATATATTCCCGGTGTAGCCAAATTGCGCTCGCCTTTGCGGCTTTTTGCGCCCAGCGCTTTTGCTCACCTTGATTTAAGTGAATACGACATTGTGATTTCTTCCAGCAACGCTTATCACGCTAAATCGGTGCGCGTGCCTAACGGCACGCACTTTTGTTATTGTCATACGCCACCGCGCTCGCTCTACGGCTATGACGCCGCCAGCTCATGGAAAAAAAATCCTCTCATCAAAGCTGGCGGCCAGATAATTAATCACTTTTTGCGCCAAACCGATTTCGCGGCGGCACAGAATATCGATCAAATCATTGTTAACTCGGAAACCGTAGCTAAGCGAGTAAAAAAATACTGGCGTCGCTCCAGCACAGTAATTTATCCGCCAGTGGCTTTCGTTGATCAAAACAAAGACAACAAAATTACTCCCGCTCAAGATCGAAGTTACTTTCTTTTCGTTAATCGCCTCAATTTTGCTAAACATCCAGAGCTGGCGGTTCAAGCCTGTCTTGATCTCGATTTGCCGTTAAAAGTAGTCGGCACGGGGCCAATGTTGGAAGAACTCAAGGAAATGGTGGCGAATCAAAAAGGCAAAAAAATTGAATTTCTAGGTTCGGTCTCCGATCGCAAATTGGCTCAACTTTATAGTCATGCTCAAGCCTTACTTTATCCGGTTATCGACGAAGATTTTGGCATTGTTCCGATTGAAGCAATGGCTTTTGGCACGCCAGTTTTAGCTCATTATTCTGGCGGCCCCACGGAAACGATTATTGAAGGGAAAACGGGTTTATTTTTTAAACGTTTAGATTTAGCCAGTTTAAAACAAACAATCGAAAAATTCCAAGAATCATCTTTTAACGGCAAAGTTATTGCAGCTCATGTTCAGCGGTTCAGCGTTAAAAATTTTGATAAAAAAATTATGGACTTAATTAAAGAACATGTCAAAAATTAAACGAGTCCTTAAAGGTCCTCAAAAGTCCCCACCGGATTTTACGGTAGTAATCGTTAATTTTCGTTCAGAAAATTTTGTCGACAAGGCAGTCAGCTCTTTTCAGCAAGCGCATCAAGAGGCGCAAGCGAGTTACGAGATTATCGTCGTTGACAATAGAGTTAATGATAGCTTCGGCGAAGCAAATAATTTAGCAGTTCAACAGAGTTTTGGCGCTTATTTGCTGTTTTTGAATCCAGACACTATTTGTAAACAAAATATTTTGGATCCTCTGCAAAAAAAGCTACGCGAAAAAGGAGTAGGGGCGGTCGCGCCGCAATTAATTTTGTCTAATGGCGTGGCGCAAAATTTTGCTTATGGCGATTTTCCTTCTTTACGTCAAATCTTTGGTCGCCGAATGCGCCGCGCGCCCAAGCAGGCAGGAGGCGATGATTGCGTTCAGGCCGATTGGGTTTCTGGAGCCTGCCTGGCAGTGCGGCGCGAGCACTTTGAACGTTTGAGCGGTTTTTCACCGGAATTTAAGCTTTATTTTGAAGATGTTGATTTATGCAAAAAACTTACTCAAATTAAATTACGAAATTTCGTTTTACCCAAAGTTAAAATAATTCATCTTGGGGGAGAGAGGGAAGAAGTTGGTCGCTGCCGCCGAGAACGATATTTTGAGGCGCAAAAACAGTATTTTGCTAAATGGCAGCCGAATATTTTGCCTTTATTTTTGTTTTTGCGCTGGCCATACCGTGTTTATTGTTGGTTTAAAGATCAAGATGAAGCTTTTTAAACGTTTACTAGTTTTAGCAATCATCACTAGTCTGAGCTTAGGTCAACTCACGCGTATTACCATTAATCCGACAGCCGCTTTTTATTTTCACGACATTTTAATAATGATTTTTTTAATTTTTTCTTGGCCAAATTTTCAAAAAAATTTTTCTTTCGCTAAAATTAAAAAAATCATCGCCCAAAAATATCAAAACCGCCCGGTTTTAACAGTGAGTCTAATTTTTATTTTTTTACTTTCTCTTAGTCAAACATTTTTTTCATTAACCGCTAGTCTTTATTTATGTCGTTTTATTGTCTACGTTTTGTTTATTTTTGTTGTTTGGCAAGAAAAAATATTTAGCCGCCACGAGTGGCGGCAATTAATACAAATGTTTTTTTTCGTTTTAGCGATTTTCGGTCTTTTACAATATTTTTTCTTGCCAGATCCAAGTTTTTTAGAAAATTTAGGTTGGGACGATCACCGTTATCGACTAATTGGCACTTGGTTTGATCCAGCTTTTACCGCTTTAGCTTACGTTTTTGGTTTGATTTATTTAATCTGGCAGCAAAAAAATATCAATTCAAAAATATTTTTTTACTTAAACTTTGTTTGTCTAAGCTTAGCTTTATTACTCACTTATTCACGTTCTGCCTTTTTAGCGCTAGGTTTAATCACGCTTATCTATTTTCTTAGAACATTTAAAAATAAAAAATTTGCGTTTTCTAAAAAATTTTTATTTATTACTATATCCAGTTTATTAATTATTGGTAGCTTTATTTTTATTGTTTTAGCCATCAAATATCCCTCCGATTCAACCAATTTATTGCGTACTAATTCAATTGAATCTCGCCTGAAAATGCTGCAGCTCCAATGGCAAAACTTTTCTTACAAAACTTGGCTCATCGGCGACGGTTTTTTTGTTGCTCGTTTCCCGCAAACAGAGTTGGAATCGCTTAATATGGCGGCCAAAAAAACTATGCCTTTCCCAGATAATTTCTTTTTACTTTTAATTAGTTTTTTTGGCTTGCCGCTCACCACATTTTTTTGTTATTCAATTTACAAACAATTAAAAAAATGGTGGTTTGAAAAATCAGTTTTATTTTATTTGGCGTTGGAATTATTAATAGTCGCCCAATTTAATCAAACCGTTTTTCAGCCTTTTATCATTCTCACTTTTGGTTTATTGCTGATCGCAATTAAACAGGATTCTGCGGTATAATACACCAATCGGGAGTTGACAGCAGCGTTGGTCTGCGCGAGTGCCTTAGGCACTAGGTCGCAGGAAAATCCTTAATCTTGCTGCCCAGCTCCCAAAAAAGGTAAAAGACGTCTTTAAAAATCGGAGTGTAGCGCAGTTGGTAGCGCGCGCGCTTTGGGAGCGTGAGGTCGCAGGTTCGAATCCTGTCACTCCGACAACATGACCAATTCTGGCGAAAAGCATTTTGTCTACATTATCAAAAGTCAAAAAACCGGCCGTTTTTACACTGGTTTAACCAAGAATCTTTTCAGACGTTTACAAGAGCATGAAAAAGGTCGACCAGATGCCAGCAAAATCACTCATTTACAGGGTCCGTTTGTTCTCATTCATGCTGAAGAATGCAGTAGCTATAAACATGCCGTCCAAAGAGAACTCTTTTGGAAATCAGGAATTGGCCGGCAAATTAGAGCAACAATTTGTAAAAAATTGCTAATTTGATCTGTTGGTAGCGCGAGTGCCTTAGGCACTAGGTCGCAGGTTCATTCCGATTTTAAGTGGACTATCTATCTTAAGTGTTGAGCTGCAGTAGTTCGAAATGAGAGTTTTCTGCTTCTTTTTCTAATTGTGAATTAAGATTTTTTGCCTTATAATCAGCTTATGTCTAAATTTTTTCTATTTTTACTCTCTCTTTTATCCTTGGGAGTGACAGCTTTTTTAATTCCTGGCATTCGCATCGCCAATTTAGCGAGCGCTTTTGTAGCCGCTTTAGTAATTAGTATTATCAACACTTTTATCAAACCAGTAATAAAGTTAATTGCTTTGCCGCTCAATATTCTCACCTTGGGATTATTTTCGCTCTTAATCAATGGCTTTTTATTTTTACTTGCCTCTTGGATTGTACCTGGTTTTACGATTGTGAATATTTGGTGGGCGATTTTGGCGGCTGTCGTTTATTCGCTTATCAGCGCCTTTTTATCTTATATTTTCAATGAATAATGAATGAATGATGCAAAATTGGCTAAAAAAAATCTTGGCGTGGTTAAAGAAAAAATGGTGGCTTGTTGCCATCGTAATTTTAGCGATAATCGCCGCTACTTGGTTCACTCAGCAACAACAAAAGCAAAAAGAAACTGAGCTTGCAGACTTAGAAACAATTACTTTTACCAATCAAGATTTAACCAGCACTTTAAATCTTTCTGGCATTGTTGACGCTAAACGTAAAGTGAATTTGTTTTATCCCACTGGTGGAAAGTTAACCCGTCTCAATGTGAAAAAAGGCGATTCAGTAAAAGCGGGGCAAGTTTTAGCAGTAATTGACCAAGCAGATTTGCAAAAACGTCTGGAAAGATCGCTTAACACCTATATGGTTGATCGTTTGGAATTTGATTACGACCAAGACAAGCTTAAAGATACTGCTTATACTCAGGAAAACGCTCTGAAAACAAACCGCGAGCAACTTTTACTCAATAATACGGTTTTGGATGTAGAAATAGCCAGCATTGCAATTAATAATGCTCGTTTAACTTGTCCAATTGACGGTATTTTAATTCAGGCTCCAGATTTGGTGGCACCGATGAACGTTTTATATACCGATGTTTTTACAGTTGTTGATCCTAAAAGTTTAATTTTCCGCGCTCTTGTTGATGAGCTAGACTTACATCTTATTCACGAAGGCCAAAAGGCAATTATTAAGATTGATGCTTTGCCAGACGAAGAGATAATTGCTAATATCAACAATATTTCTCTTACTAGCACTAGCGGGAGCAGCGGTACAGCTTTTGAAATCGAATTTTTATTGCCAAATTTTGATCTCAACACAGTGCGTTTGGGCATGAACGGCGACGCGCAGGTAATTTTAGCTGAAAAAACTCAAGTGGGCAGCGTGCCTTTAGAAGCTATTTTTACTAAAGAAGGTCAATCTTATGTCCGCATTGTCGATGCTCAAAAAAATATTGTTGAAAGAAAAGTGACTCTTGGTTTGGAAACTGACAACGACGTGGAAATTGTTGAAGGTCTCACTCTGGGAGAAACGGTAATTGTGAATTAGGCTAATGCAAAAAGAAAAGAAACCGCTTTTACGCCTAAAAGATATCTCAAAAATATATCAGCTCGGTGATTATGAAATTCACGCTCTTGATAAAGTAAATTTAGAAATTTTTCCGCAAGAATTTGTAGCTATTATTGGCGCGTCTGGTTCTGGTAAATCCACGTTTTTGCAGATCGCGAGCAATCTCGCAGAGGCAACGTTGGGGGAAGTTTATCTAAAAGGCAAAAACGTGACCAAATTTACAGAAAGTGAACGAGCTCATCTTCGCAATCGCGAAATTGGTTTTATTTTCCAACAATTTAACTTGTTGGCGCGTACGCCAGCTTGGGAAAACGTTGCTTTGCCCTTGCTTTATGCCGGTGTTAATGCTGTTGAACGGAAATCACGAGCAGTAGCGATGCTGGAAAAAGTCGGCTTAGGCGATCGCATTAATAATCAGCCATCGCAGCTTTCTGGCGGTCAACAGCAAAGAGTAGCTATTGCTAGAGCGCTGATTAATAATCCAGCTATTATTTTTGCCGACGAACCGACTGGCAACTTAGACAGCAAAAGCAGTGAAGATATTAAGAAAATTCTTAAAA
>JAUNST010000011.1 GCA_030539095.1 bacterium | reverse complement strand
ATTTCATGTGAGGATTCGCAATTTTCCTTTTTCATCTTGACAAAAGACCTATAATGTGATAAAATAGACAGTTGCGTTCTACAAAGTGCAGGTGTTTTTTGTCGAAAGAAGAAAAATTATTTTCTCACTCTCGGCAAAATTCGCTCCTTAAAAGGAAATAGCAAAAAAAATCAAGACTCGACAATTACTTGTTGAGTTTTAAGATATAGTCTAAACTCTTACATAAACTTGAGGAGGGTTTTTATAATGAGGAAACTTATCAGTTGGTTGATCAGCATCCTGGTCGTCGCTTTGTGCGGCGGCACGATTATCGCAATCTTGCGAACTTTCAAAGTTTGCAGCGACAATCCGGTTCTCTTCACTTACGTGGCCAGTTTGGCAACCTACGCAGTTGGCAGTCCACTCGCCTTTCTGGCAAAGAAAGGCTACCGCTCTTGGAGACAAGAGCGGGAAAATAAATAGGAGGGAAATCGTATGTCTAGAAAATGGAATTGGGTAGTGCTGATTCTCAGCGTAATTCTGCTCATCGGCGGTATCGTCATTAGTTGCATTAGCAACAACACGCTTACGGAAAGCGTAAGCATTTTCAGGCAGCAAACTGCAAGTTATGAAGATTTGCTCGCTGCCAAAGACGAAGAACTGAGCGATCTGCGCCACAAATATGGCAATCTCTTTTGGCTTCTTTACGAAGCCATTGAGAATGGCAACCCTCAACCCGCTCAAGAGTACTTGCAGCGAGTGGGAGAAGAAACCGACGCCTGGCTTGCCGAAAGGCAAACTAGCAACTAAAGCTATTTCTTTACTCTAAGCCCCAGGCAATCAAACACGCCTGGGGCTTTTCTTTTTTACGTTTGATTAATAACTTGGCAAATTTTTCTCACATCGTGTTCGTTAATATCTTGATGTGTTGGCAAATTAATTACGCTTGCACACACTAACGAAGCATTTTTCAATTGAGAAAAATTTGCTTGGTAACCCGCCGCTTGCCAATATTTTTTTGGCCCCACTGGGGCATCGTACCAAAAATCACGCAACTGATAACCAGCGGCGGCTAAAGTCTGCAAAATTTGAGCGCGTTTTTCCGCTGGCACTTTTACCGGTAAACGCAAACAGGCACTCCGAGAAATCTCTTCGTCACTCGGTCGCCAAAAAAGCAAATCGTCGTTTAAAAGTTGCAAGTACAAACGTACTTTTTTTTGGCGCTGCTTTTGTTCAACTTTTGTTAACTTCATCCGTGCGCCTAATAACTGAATTTGCCATGTTGGCAAAATTTGAAAACGTTTTTCCGTTTGATAATGCATCGGCTGAGACAGCCATTTTTGACGTTTAAACCAAGCGTGCAAAACTTTGCCTAAACCAAAATCATAAGTCTTACGAATTGTCCACGTTAGCAGTGGATACCAACGGTCGCGCTTTTGTTGCATCTTAGGAGTGGCGATTTTTTCTACCGCCAAATTTGACAACAAATTGTGATCATTAATTACTAAAATACCACCAGCAACGCTGTCTAAAATTTTATCTTGACTGGCAGAAAAAATCGCCACCTGTCCCACTGTACCCACTTTTCTACCATCAGTATAAGTTGCTCCAAAAGCGTGAGCATTGTCTTCCACTAAATAAACTTTATTTTCTTTTGTCCACTTTTCCAAAACTTCAATTTCTCGATACGGAAAACCAAAAGTATTTTGCACAATCACTGCTTGCACCGATGGCTGGTTTTTTAAATCAGCAAAATTAAGATTTAAAGTTTCATCTATATCGAGAACAACTGGCTCTAAACCTTCCCACAGTACAGCTTCGTAAACCGCTAAACAAGTGAAACCAGTGATTGCCACTCGACTACCAGCTGGTAAGTTTAAACAGCGCAAAGCAGCTCGCAAAGCTTCTCTACCTTTATAAAAAAATTCCAATTGATCATTTTCGCAATTAAAAAAACCTGCTAAATCAGAATCTTTTTGTTCACGAATCGTTAAAGCCTGCCAAGCTTGAGAAAAAGTATAATTAGAACCCAAAGAATTAAACTTTGTCATTTTTTTCTTCCAAAAAATTTGTTATCAAAGTCACCGTTTCCGATAAATGCGTAAATTGCGGTACGTGTCTGGCTCCAACCACAATTTTCAATTCAGCTTGCGGCATTTTTTTCTGCATTTCTTTAGCTAAAATCAACGGTGTCATTTTGTCCGCCGAACCCCAAATTAAAAGCGTCGGTTGAGTAATTTCTGGCAACGCAAAACGCAAATCCACTGCCAACAAATTAGCCATTGTCGTTCGCATCACTGGTTCGGCTTCGTAATAATCTTTTTCACGAATTACTTTGTAAAGTAATTTCCGTAAACGGTCTTGTTTTGCTAAACCTTTGAACGCTTTCGCACCGAGTCCCAAAAAGTCCTTTTTTAGGACCTTATACCAGCGACGGTCAGTGATGCCAGCGCTGTCAATCAAAATCAATTTTTGCGCTCGTTGACTAAGTTCATTTTTTGTACTCAAAAACTTCAACGCAATTCTGCCGCCGTTAGAATGAGCTAATAAAATATATGGTTCGCCAGGAGACACCCGCGTTTGAATTTCTTTTTCCAGCCAGCTAACGTAATCATCCAAATTCCAAGCTTGAGTTAAAGCCGGGCCAGTTAAACCTGGCACTGGCAATAAATCGATATCGTAACCCAAAGTTTGCAGTTCTTGCACAAAAGGCCTAGCTTTCATTTCTGAGTACGTCCAGCCAGGTACAAAAAGGATTTTTGTTTTAAGCATAAAAACCTTGACGCCGTTTTTGCCAAATTTCTTCCCGACGTACTAATTGTTTAGCTTGTTCCGGATCAGCTAGTAAACGTTCCACCATGCCCTCCAAAAAAGGCGCCCCCTTAAACATAATTGCTTCCCCACCCTGCAGACTATCTTTTAAAGCGGCTAAAGCTTCGCGCGGGGAAGCGTAGAAAAAGACTTTATTAGCACCCCAATATTGCTCCAACAAAGGCAAAACTTCAGTTTGGTTTTCTTGACCAAGCAAAAAGACACGCTCAATTGTATGAGTTTGTAAAATTGCCCAAGCTAAATCTTGATGTTCCTTTTTTGTCTGCGCTCCTTCCTCCAGCATATGTCCTAAAACCAACCATTTGGGGCCAGCGGCAGGATAACGCTCAAACAGCTTCACCATCGCCAGCATTGAGCCCAAATTGGCGTTATAAGTGGAATCAATTAAAGTGGTATTTTTAATACCAGCGAGAAGATTACTTCTACCAGGCGGTAAATGCAAATTTTTATAAGTTGGATCTAAACGCAAACCAAGCATTTCTACCACTCGCTCCACCATCACCAAACTTAAAGAAATTTCGCGCGGCAACAAATCTGCGAATTCATAAGTATGTTTTTCCAAAGTAAATTTTGTTCCCTGAGCTAAAAGCTGATAATCAGCTAGATAATCTTGCTCTTGCAAGAGCGTGAACTTTTCTGGCGGCAAATTCAGCCTTTCAATCGCCTGCACCAAAGCCGCATTATCACCATTAACCAAAACTTCGCCAGTAGCTTGCTTGGCAAAATTAGCAAATTCGTCGGCAATTGCCGTCAAAACATTAGGAGCGCTACCTTGAGTAACTAATTCATCAAAATTGACAGCATGAGTCTGATAAATATTAGTGATTAAAACAATCTCTGGCTGCAATAACTGCGCCAAAACTTTTGCTTCGCGCGGCCGATCGGCATCAGCTTCAACTACGTAAATTTTCGGTCGATCATTTTTAAACGTTAAAGCCTTAAAAGGCGCACTGACAAAAAGAGAAAGCCACTCGCTCGGTTGCAAAGTTTTTCTCTTTAAACCTAAAATATCAAAAGGGATGCCAAAAGTAGAGTTCGCGTCAAAAGCAAAACGAGCCGCTTCGCCAAGTTGCGCTTGCAACAAATAAAACAAAGTCGTCTTGCCAGTGGAACCAGTGATGACAATAATTCGCGGTCGCCATTTCTTCAAAACTAAACTCGCCCAAAACACGAAATATGACGCTACTAAAAAGTAAAACTTTTTCTTAAACTTTTTCACCATGTATCCCTATTATAGTGCAAAAACACTGCGAAAATCTTAATAGATCTTAAGCGAATTCAAAATACGGAAAACCACTTTTTCAAAAGTCGTATATTCATCTTGAGTAGTGGTTTTAATTTGATAAGCAACCTCAATGTAATTCGGGCTATCAGTATTCTTTTGTAAGAAATAAATAATTTGCTGGCCAGCCGAACCCTGACGCACAAAAGAATAACCAACCATATCACCAATAATTTCTGTCCGGAAATCCGAATTTGTAACTGTGCCGCCCTGCGAATCGTTATAAGCATTCTCCGCCACCGCTGCCAAAGCTAGACCATTGGTTGATTTATCGACCAAACTCATTGAAAAACCATTTAAAAGAACATCGGCATCAGCTTCACCATAATAAACGTTGACTGTGTCATCGCTGTCATTTTTCACCGTGCGCAAACCAGGAATTTCTTGCAAAAAGCTGAAAGTGCCGGCGTTATCCACGTAAACCGGCAATTTTTGCTGCGTTAAAAGCAAATCATTGGCTTGAGTAAGTTGGTTATTTAAGCTGATAATTTGGTTGTCTTTTTGAGCTCCGGCTTCACGCAAAGCCAAAATTTGCGTTTGCTGATCTTGTTGCAAAAAGAAAATACTTACACCCATAGCCAAAATAACAACCAGAGGCAAGATCAACCAAATTGGCGAAATACCTTTTTTCTTTTTTCCTGGCGCCGATTTTTCTGTTTTCGACTCCGCTTGTTCTTGCTCTGCAGTAGCCGCCGCCGCAGTTGGCGTTTGCATCACCAAGCGACCATTTTGAAAAACCGGCGGCGCTAATTCCGGCTCTTCCTTACTGAACATTTTTTTAGCTTTTTTAACTCCAGGAGCTTCGTCTTCCACCACCGGTGCCTTCGGCGCCTCCGCTAAAATTTCCGTTACAAAAGGATCAGCGCTCGAAAAAACGTCAACTACTGGCGCCGCAGCAGGAGCACTAGGAATCGGAGACGCTGGTTGGACGATTGGTGGTTGCGGCGCGTTCATATATTTAAAAAACCATTATAACAAATCGGCAATCTCTTTCCAAGTAGCCTTTTCCTTCTGAACTGAGCGTGAGCGAGAAGACCGACGAGAAGCAATCGGCTTCAGTTGCAATTGGCGATAAACCAATAAACGCACGTAGCTAGCCAAAGTCAAACCTTGCGCTGAAGCTTGATTAGTTAACTCTTGACAAACTTCCTCTGGCAAAGTTAATTTGATCTGTCTATTCACTTCTCTATTTTACCGCAAATAGACAATGAAAGTCAAATCGTCGATGTTATAATAACTCGCTCATTTACCAGAGCGCCAGCCGCTCGTTAGTGTAAACAGAGAAACGAAAACGCCAATTTTTAATTGGCGTTTTCCGTAGCTTCTTGATATTCTTTTTGCAATTTACGCCTACGTTGTGCCGATAAAGGATAAGCCGTCCACAGCAAAAAATATTTAGGCCGGTAACGCAAGACCACCACAAACTTCCACTCTGGATCTACCAAACACAAACTCTGTTCCCCTTTGCGCCAATTTTGCCAACAAAAACACTCTTGATAATGAACCAGCATAAATTTAATCCAGGGAATATACTGGCATCTTTCCCAAGCAACGCCATTTTTCAAAAAATCCGCAGAATTACTGCCCAAATGCCAAAAAGTTAATTCCTTGCCATGACAAACACCGTGTTTGAGCCGAACCGGTAAATTTTCTACTATTGCGTCTGGAGCGCAATAAACAAAATCTTCCCAAAAAATTTGATAAGCCATATCAATGGCAGCTGATTTTGACTGCCCCGGAGTGCGCATTAGTAAAGGCGGAAATTCTAACACCCTAACTCGCTTCCCAGACTAAGCAATTAAACTTTTTTTCCTTTTTGGGAGAACTTAAATTTAAAGGAAAGCCCAAATTACCAGTGATTAAGTCAACTAAAGAATTTTTTGCCTCGCTGCTATGCAAATTTCTCGCTTGGTAACTAAGAGCTCCAATTAGTAAATCTGCCAATTGCAACAAGAGAACCTCATTCGAGCGAACCAGTTGAATTTTCTTAACACTGTTAGTTTTACTGGCTTGGCTTAAAACCAAACGCATTTTTTGCAACTTTTGCCCACCCAAAGTATCTTTAACGTCGAGAAAAAAATGGTAATCGTGTTGTCGGTCAACTAAAACTTTTAAAGTCTCAAAATACATTTTATAATACCATTGGTCGTGAGTTTGAGAATAAGCTTGATGATTCAATTTCTTTTTATCAGGAATAATCAAACCGCGAAAATGCAGTGCCGGTTCCGCAAAAAAGTAATGGATTAAATCTTGATAAAAAGAAATTTTGCTAGCAGAAACTTTGGTCCATTTAATTTCAAAATTTTGTTTTAAATGATGCTTTTTCTTTAAAAAGCGAATTTTTTTGAGAACTATGGGCAGATCTTCTTGATTACAAGCAATAGCGCCAAAAACCATCGCCTGTTGCTTATCTTTTTCCAAATAACAACTTTCATCACCGTAAACATTAATGACTGGTTTTTGGGTTTTCTGTGTGCGCATATCTCTATAAATTTGTCAATTTCGCCAAAAAAAGGGCAGTCGCGTCCAGTTACCTCGATCAGAAGTTACCTTCACGTTATGACTGCCCTTTTGCATATGAAGGTACACTATGATCGAGGTAACTACCGTTTATTCTAACACGAAAATATAAAAGTCAAAGACTAATTCCGAGGCTTTCTTTTTTGCCAAGGAATCTCCGGATCGCTAGCGCGCAAAAACTCACCTAAAAAGGTTGTATCTTCCAAATCATCGATAATAAAATAAGGAGTTTTTGCGCCGTCGTATGGCAAGCCCTCCAAAACATCCGGCAATAACGCTCGCCCAGCAGTAGTCTCTTTAATAAAAAGTTGATTATCACAAATTAAGCCGACAAATTTACCGTTTAAATAAACGCCATAATCACCAAACATCCTCCGCAAAGAAATCGTACCTGCTTCCGCTAACTGCTCACGAACATATTGAGCGAAATCTGCTGTAGTTGCCATAATACCGCAGGCCCAGAGGGAATCGAACCCCCGTCAAAGGTTTTGGAGACCTCTGTACTACCACTATACGATGGGCCTTAATTAGGCTTATTATAACATGCTATAATCGTGATATATGAAAAATGTAAAGCTACTTTCTCATCCTCTGATTGCTGATTGTTTGAAACATTTGCGCGATAAAGAGGTCAAAATAGATGAGTTCCGCCACTATTCCAACCAAATTTGCCAAATTCTTTTTCTTGAAGCTATCGACGATATTGAAACTAAAACCGTAGAAATTGAAACTCCGCTGGTCAAAACTCAAGGCGATAAATTGGCTTGTCGCATTATCGTAGTTCCGGTTTTAAGAGCTGGTTTAGCTATGCTCTTTGGTGCTCTCGAGTTGTTACCAAAAGCGCAAGTGGGCTTTGTAGGAATGCAACGCGATGAAAAGACAGCTCAGGCGACTGAATATTACTGGAAATTTCCAGAAATTAAGCCAGAACACACAGTGATTGTGACTGATCCAATGCTGGCCACCGGCGGCTCACTTTTACATCTTCTCAGAGAAGTTTCTCCATTTAAACCGAAAAAAATTAAGGTTGTTTGTGTAATCGCTGCTCCAGAGGGAGTTGCCGCGATTCAGAAAGAATTTCCAGAAGTAGAAATTTATACAGCCGCCATCGACGACCATCTCAATGAACAAAAGTACATTGTACCTGGCTTAGGCGATTATGGCGATCGCTATTTCGGCACCTAAAGTTACAAACTTCGAGCAAATTCTTGAGTCACATCTAAGACCACGATTTTTTCGCTCTGCGAAAAAATCGCCTGATTGTCCGTAGTATTAGTCACTAAAAGTTGTTCGATCGGCGATTCGTTTAAGCGCTGTAAAGCCTGAGCGGTAATTGGAGCGTGCGTAACTGCGGCCGTAATTTTAGCTGCCCCGCGCTCTTTCAGAGCGCGCGCAACATCGACTAAAGTACCTGCGCTAGTAGTAAAGTCGTCAAAAATAAAACAATTTTTATTTTTGACTTCACCCACAATTTCCAAAATTTCTGCTAAACCGTTGAGCTCCGGTCTATTTTTATCACCAATAGCACAAGGTAAACTCAATTGAGCCGCATATTTACGCGCTTGTTTAGCAAAACCAGCATCCGGAGAAACTACAATCCCGTTACCTAAATCTGTCTTTTGTAAATAGCTACAAAAGACGTCTCTCGCACTTAAATTTTCTACTGGAATTTGAAAGAAACCAGGAATGGAAGGACTATGCAAATCCATAGTAATCACACGACTAGCACCAGCTACTTGCAAACAATCAGCGCAAACACGCGCCCGCAAGGAAGTCACTCCAGTATCTTCTTGTTTGTCTGCTTTAGCATAAGAAAAATACGGAATTATAGCTGTAATTTCTGCAGCGTCCGCTCTTTTCAGAGCGTCGAGCCAAAACAAAAGTTCCAAAAAATTATCGCTTAAATTTTCTCCCCAAAGTGTTTGGACAATAATAGTTTTTTGATGACGGACATTTTCTTCTGTTTTTACCAATAGATTTCCCTCACTAAAATGTTCAACTAAACCTGGAGAAACTTCCGTATTTAAATTTTTTGCCAGTTTTTTGGCAAAATCTGTTCCAGCACTTCCAGCAAAAATTTTTACATCCGACATAAACGCCTTTCTGGCTTTAGAGCTGACAATAAGTGATGCACTGCATAGTGCAAGCAGTGGCGGTAGGATTATGACGACAAGCCGAACCACACTCTACAAACTCGCCACCCAATTGTTGACACTGCTCAGCTGAAACATTGCTGCACTCATTATGAATAGCTTCAAAATAACCGCCTAAATCTTCGCATTTATTTTGCTTTTTTTCGTCTATTTTGACATTTTCCGTTTCCACGCGCAAATCAATACCGGCTTTTTCTAAACTCCGGCGATAAAGCAACCGACCGCCAATAATTAAAGCAGCCACTACTACAACAATCAAAATTAACCACAATTTCTTATTTTTTAGCACTTTAACCGCCTTTCACTCTCATTTATCTCATTGTAGCACAAGTTTATTAATCTTTATTCAGTTGGAGCAGCCATGATCACACGATTCTTAATGTCACTAATTTTACCAAAAACGCTGTTCTCCATCGGTTGACCGTTTTCGTCCAACATTTGTACGTCGCCATTTTCAAGCCGTACTAAGATTTTTTGTTCACCGGCATCAAAGTTCAAAGTAATCAAATTCGTTTGCGAATCCACACTCCAAGAGCCACTTTGCACATCCACTTTACCAGCTTTTTCATCATAATTTTGATTCAAATAAAATTTGCCGTCATTGTTCAAAAGTAAAGTCGCCGTGCTGCTACTGAAAAGTTCTACCCCTACCAGTTCTGGCGGTAATTCTTCCTCAACCTTCGGGACTGCGGTCTTTGAAGCAACTGCTTCAGATTTATTTAACCAACTACTTAAATCTAATTTTGGCACAAAACGCACCAACAAAACACCAGCAAAAACTAAAACTGCCACTATTAACAATTTTTTTTCTTTCATTATTCCTCCTCTAAGCCTGCGACATCTTAACCACTAAATCTGTTAAGCTAATTTTTTCTTGTTGTTCTTGATCGCGCCAGCGCAAAGTAATAGTTCTATCTGTCACTTCGCCATCGCCAATAACTAGCATTGCCGGAATTTGTTGCTCTTGAGCTAGGCGAATTTTCGCATTCAGACGTTCACTTCGCTCGTCAATTTCCGAGCGAAAATTCGCCTGTTCCAAAACAGTTTGCACTTCTCGCGCGTAGTCCAGATGACGATCAGCAATCGGCAAAATTTTCACTTGCACCGGCGCCAGCCACAAAGGCAAACGGCCAGCGTAATGTTCAAGCAAAATACCGATCATTCGCTCGTAAGAACCAAAAATTGCCGCATGAATCATCACTGGCACCTGCTTTTTGCCTTCAGCATCAATGTACTCACAACCAAAACGACCAGGCATTTGAAAATCCAATTGAATAGTCGCCACTTGCCAGGAACGGCCTAAGCTATCTTTGATATTAACATCAATTTTTGGTCCGTAAAAAGCCCCGTCTTTTTCTTTCAAAGCATAACTAATACCTTGTTTAGTTAAAGCTTCAATCAAATTCGCTTCTGCTCGATTCCAAGTATTAATTTCGCCCATAAAATCATCTGGTCTCGTAGACAAAAAGTACTCTGGTTGTAAACCCAATTTTTGGTAATATTCTTTTACCATTTCTAATAAACCCTCAATCTCTGGTAAAATTTGATCTTCACGAACTAATAAATGCGAATCATCTTGAGTAATTTCGCGCACTCGAAAAAGACCGTTCAATTCACCAGATTGTTCATTGCGAAACACATGACCAATTTCGGTGAAGCGCATCGGCAAATCTCGATAGGAACGTTGTTGAGTCTGATAAATTTTAATATTGAAAGGACAATCCATCGGTTTTAAGCAATATTGCTCGTCATCCGCCTGGAAGGAAAACATGTCATCTTTGTAATGATCCCAATGACCAGAAATTTTCCACATTTCCACTTTGGCCATCTCTGGAGTTTTAATTTTCAAATAACCGTATTTTTTACGCAAACCTTGACCAAAGCGCTCGAGAGTATCCCAGATCACTAAACCCTTAGGATGCCAAAAAACCGCGCCCGGACTAATGCTGTGGAAAGAAAACAAATCTTGAATCTTACCAATACGTTTATGATCACGCTTTTTACTTTCTTCCAACCAAGCCAAATATTGATCTAGTTCCTCTTGGCTAGCAAAAGCAGTCCCGTAAATACGAGTTAATTGCTGATTCTTTTCATCACCACGCCAATAAGCAGCAGCAATCCTAAGCAGCTTAAATGCCTTAATTTCGCCCGTTTTCTCCACATGTGGCCCCTTGCAGAGATCAACAAAATAACCGGCTTTAAAGGCGCTCTCAAAATCCAAGCTCTTTAAATCGGTCAATTTGTCATTTTTTTCTTGAGGAGCCAGAGAAAACAAAGTCACAGTTTCAACGTCAAGATCAGCCAAAATTTCTTGCTTAAATGAATTACGAGCAAAAAAACGGGCTGCCTCTGGAATATCGACTGTAAATTCCTTCATTGTCCAGTTAGCCTGGATAATTTTTTTCATTGTCTTTTCCCATTTAGGAAAACTCGTGGCAGAAATTTCTACATCTGGGGAATGGGCAAAATCAAAATAGAAACCAGACTCAATTGCCGGCCCCATAGCCATAGTGATTTTGTCCAGGCCCAAATCTTGCAACATCACATAAGTTAAAATATGCTCACTGCTATGACGAATTTTTTCCAATTGTAGTTCAATTAAATCTTTTTCCTGCATAAGCGTTATTATAACTCAGAATCGAGTAAAATCAGCATACCAGCCTTATTAGAAAAACTTGGTTGTAAGTTCTCTCGCACCGGCGGCGTCAAGCTTTCCAGGTCAGAAGTTTCTAAAATGACCGCAACAGCTCCTAAGTCTCGCAATTGTTCTTGCCAGGCAATGGGGTCATTTTCTTGCCAAATTGTCTTTAATTTCTCAGCCTGCGCCGAAAAATCATAATTGTGAGTTTCTAAAATAAACTGATTGCTCAAGTAAGTTTTTCTGCCAATCAAACCAGGAATGACGCTTGCTTGAGTAAAACGCTCATTTTTCGGCGCCACCACAAATAAATCGCCGTAACGAGTCGATTTTTTTGCTTGCAACAGCAATTCAAGGAAGTCGGTCTCGTAGAGACCAACTGTAAAATCTGGCGCCGCGGTCGTTTGTACGTAATTCCACCAGTTATAAAATGTCCGCGGCGCTAAAAGCAAAAAAATCACCACTACCGCTAGTTTACCTAAATAAGCTGGTTTTTTACTATCCCACCACACAGCAAGTTTGACGCCAAGCAAAAATGATAAAGCTGTCGCTGCTAAAATCAAAAAGTTAAAAGTGTTAAAACCGCCTTTCTCTTGCAAAAAATTAAAACCAAAAAAAGTCCAGACAAAAAACGAAGGATAAAAAAACCAGATATTTTCTGAATGCAAAAGCGAACGCGCTTTTTTGTTTGGTAATAAACCAAAAAGCCTAACGCCAAAGACAAAAATCAAAGCCGCTAACAAAAGTTTAGCATTTTCCAAAATTAAACGCGGCTGATTTTGCGCTTCTAAAAAAACTTGTTCCCGTAAAAACCAATTTTGCCAATTTAGATGGTGGGCGGCAGCGATTTCTCGCGGCCACACTTGTGGAATAAAATGTAAACTATCGCCGGTGGTAACGATGCTCTGCAACAAAAACCAACTACAAAACAAAACCACTCCAGCTATTAAACTTTCTTTTATCAACAAAGAACCAATTTGCTTTTTTCTCCAAGTTTGAAACCAACGGACAGCTAGAGTGATTCCCCAACCGCCGATAAAGAAAAATAGCCAGTAAACTTTAAACAAAGTCAAGGGAATCAGTAATAAAGGCAAAAGAAAAAGCGCTTTTTGATTTTTTGACTGCCAAAAATAATTTAAACTCAGCCAAGCAGCAACAAAAATTAACTTAGCCACAGCAAAAGGCATATTCAAAAACTGGTCCGCTCCATTATCAAAAGAAGCCATCGCCCAGCCGTTCCCGCCTTGCAAAAATATATTTAGTAACCAACCACCGTCACCTGCTAAAAGGAAAACTAAAGTTGTGAGAACAGCCGCCGAACGTTTTTTTGTAACAAAAAAAACTGCTTGGTAAACCAAACCGGTCGTAAAAATCGAAATAAAAATTGGTAAATATTGACAAAAAACATTTATAGCTGGCACGCCCAAACGCACAAACTGTGCCATCAGGAGATCGCTAAAATAGTGATAATCATATAAATAATCATTAACTTCTGGCCGCAGTGGCGGAAAGTCTTCCGCCAGAGCATTAATAAAACCCAAATGCATTAAACCATCCTGATTATTAGTGAAAAAGAAACGCACACCTTCACTACTGCGCAAGCCAGAGGTAAAAATAGCCGGCATTTGTAAACCTAAACCAAAGATAATCAATAAAAATAAAGGTAGAAGATTTTTTTTACTTAACGAAAAACGCCAGCCAGTGCGCCATTTTTTTATGCCGTAATAAACAGTTAAGCCAAAAGCAGCTACTAAATAAACATACAAAATTTGATAAAAGCCAAGAGTTCCGCCCAACCAAATTAATAAAGTAAAAATACTTAAACCCAAAACTGGACACAAAAACAACTTTGTTGCCCGCGAAATTTTTTGATTAACCCGAATTAAATTTAACAGCCACCAGCCAGGGACAAAAAATAAAACTGTCGCTAAAAAAATAAAATAAAAACCATTTAACCAAAATTGCCAGTCCGCCAAACCGTAAATCATAAACCAATTATACACTAGAAAAACATACTTGACAGAAATTCATTTTCTGTTATAATTCCCGAATCAAACCAAAGACAGCGCGCCACCATAAGTCACGCCGAGGTAAAAATTTTCTTTTTTCTCTTTGGTTTAGTATTTGTTAAATAATAAAATTATTAACTAGTCTTGAGGACGAAAACTATGCCAAACAGCAAAAATCAACAAAATCTTGAACTCATCAAAGAAAAATTAACCAAAGCCAAATCGGTTTTAGTGGTTGATTATTCTGGAACTACCGTCAATGAGCAAAGCGAATTGCGTGCTAATTTGAAAAAAACCGGTGGTGAATTCTTCGTTACTAAAAACACACTCATTGGTTTAGGTTTCGACAATAAACCAGAAATTAAAGATCAATTGAGCGGTATGAACGCCTTGATTCTCTCTTACGATGACGAAGTCGGTGCCGTCAAAGTGGCTTACGATTTTATCAAAGACAAGGAAAAATTAACTGTTAAAGTTGGTTATCTTGATGGCAAATTCTTAAGCGAAAGCGAAGCTGCCACTCTCAGCAAAACCCCAGGCAAACAAGAGCTCATGGGTATGTTGGTACGCACGCTTAATAGCCCGGCCACCAATTTGGTCAGTGTCTTAAAAGCTAACATCCGCGATCTCACTTACGTTTTGCAAGCAATCGCAGATAAAAAATAAGTTATTAAAAAGTAGTAAGTAAAAAGAAAGAAAGAAAACTATGTCGGAAAAAGTCGAAAAAATCGTGACCGCCGTTAAAGAACTTTCCTTAATGGAAGTTTCTGAGTTGGTCAAAGCTTTGGAAGATGAATTTGGCGTAACCGCCGCCGCTCCTATGATGATGGGCGCTGCTATGCCAGGTGCCGCTGCTGCTGCTCCAGCTGAAGAGAAAACGGAATTCACCGTGGTCTTAAAAGATGCTGGTAGCAACAAAATCGCTGCCATTAAAGCCGTGCGCACTCTTAAACCAGAACTCGGTTTAGGTGAAGCTAAAGCTTTTGTCGAAAGCACTCCAAAGAACGTTCTCGAGAACGTTAAAAAAGAAGATGCCGAAGCCGCCAAGAAAACCTTGGAAGAAGCTGGTTGTGTCATCGAGTTAAAATAATTTACTTTAACTTAAAATTAAATGCCCCTACTTCAAAAATAGGGGCATTTTAGTAGTTTCTTTTTCAATTTATGCTATAATGGAATGGTGTTAAAGAAGACTGTTTGGTTTACCTGTGGCTTAGGGTTTGTTTTGAGTGCAAACCAAGTTTTTGCCACCACTTATACCACTGCTCTTTTTGACAATTCTCAAGGTGAACTCGTTCATCTAAATTGGAATTTTACTAATCCTGAAGCGAGTCAAAGTGGCGTTCAGCTTGAATATCAAAGTAAAAATAGTCAAGATCAAGAAGATAATTGGCAAAACCTCAATACATTTTCTTGCCAAGAAAACGCCACTCAGACAGAATGCACTTTACCTCTAGAAAAAACCACTTTTTCTCCCCTTGTCCAATTTCGTTTTACTTATGAACCAGAACGAAATTTGAGCGTCCATCTCGATTTACAAGAAATTCCAGAAGCAAGCGCAGGAGAAACTTTAACCGCACAAGAGCAAATTGTTTTTGGCCCCATTAAAAACATTGACCACGACAAACAACCGACCCAATTATCTTGGCAAGAAATCAATTACAATTCGCTTAATCAAGCCAGTGCTAGTGCGCAAACACAAAATGATTTGATCATTCAATATCGCGCTTATCAAAAAAATCTAGGCTGGAACAATTGGCAAGGCAATTCTCAAGTAGACAAAGTCTTTCCAGCACAAAATTTTATAGCCACCGCCGAAGCGCATATTCTTGAGACCACGGAAATTGAAAATAGTGATTTTCTATTTCTTAGTTACTTAAATTACAATGATTCTCCAGTATTTTTATCTTACAGAGACCAAAAGGATACTTTTCACTTCACTTTACCAGAAACAATAAAATACCAACTTAATGCCCCTATTATTCTCGCCGATGAAGAAACCGAAGCCACTCAGGCAGCTACTTTTGCCATTAACAGCTTAAATAATTTACAAATCGGTGAAACTCTGGTCTTTACCGAAGAAGTTAACGGGCAACTTCACCGTGCTCAAGGAGAAATCACGGATATTAAAACGAGCGAAAATTTAATTACTATTGGAGCCTGGCAGGGCGTTATTCCTCTCCAAGGAGAAAACGTTTGCGATGGTCACCGCTTTTGTTTTTCACCAACAGCGCAAATTTTCAAAATTCAAGACTATTTCATCCCCTTGGCGGAACAGACAAAAACTGTCACTCTAAGTGCCACCAGTGCTGGCCTTTTAAATTTAAGTTTGCTCGAATTACAAGCAGAGACACTCATCGAGCCGCTCTGCTTAGAAAATAGCGAGCAACTTTGCGTTCTTAAAGGATTAGATTTTAATCTTTCTTTCCATCCAGACAAAATGCAATACCGTTTTGTTAATTTAAACCCAGAAAACACCCTTCTTAATAATATTTTCTTACACCAAGAAGTGCTCAATTCTCATCAAGAAGAAGCCTCTCCAAGCAGCACTTTTAACCGACTTCGACACGGAAAAATCATTGATTCATCGGGAATTTCTCGGCCATACTATTGGCATTAAGCTAATTTTTCGCTTTTCTTTCGTTTTTTGCCCTTTTTAAGCTCTTGACATTAGTGGAAAATATTGTTATTTTGGTTCTAACAAACCATAACAAAAACGGTATTTTTATTATTAAAGAGGCAAAAGAAAGGCTAAAATGAACAAAGCCATCACAATCGATGAGCAACCAGTGGTGAAGGTGAAAAAGTCTGGAACAGTGCAAGAAGCGGTGAAATTGGACATCAACAATTTGCCAGATTTGTTAACTGTAAAAGAAGTGGCTAGCTTGCTGCGCGTTTCTCCATTAACTGTTAAACGCTGGGGTGCTCGCGGTAAATTACCAGCTATCCGCATTAATTCTCGTGGTGATCGTCGCTACAAAAAAGAAGCCGTTATGTGGCTTCTAGGTATGGATTTAAGCGACGAAGACGACGACGAATAATTCTTAACGGAGTTTCTTCGTCCACACTAAAAAGGCAAATTGCGGCAGCACTAGCTGCCGCTTTAGTCGGCACGGCTCTTGAAAAAGACGCCATAGCCATTCTAAATGTAACTTACGCCACGACGCCGGCGCCCGTTTTACTTTACCCAAAATAAAATCAAAGCTACCGCCAACGCTCATCGCCAAACGAACACTATTTTTTTGCAAAAAAGTCCGGCTAGCTTTGAGCCATTTTTCTTGCGCCGGCGCACCAAACGCTACTAAGACCACATCTGGACGCAGATCAGAAATCAACAATTTGATGCTATCAGTTTCTTTTTGAGTTGGTTGATTGATATTTTGATATCCCTGCGTATAGTAAATGCGTGTTTGATTTGCCAAAATTTGACCATTTTTATCGCCGTTGTAACGACCGCCGATAAGTAAAATTTTTAGCTTGTGCGCGCGCGCCAAACGCAAAATTTCTACCACACTGTCGGAACCAGTTAGTTGCGCGCGCGCGCCGCTCGCCCACACCAAACCGCTGCCATCCGGCAAAAGAAGATCGGCAGCCTGCAAACCCTGATAAAAACGCCTATCTCGCCTAGCAAGCATAATCTGCTCCGGATTGGGCGTCATTACTATCTGTAAAGAAGATTTTTTATTCAACAAAAAGCTTTGTAGCCAAGCTTGCCAAGTTGACCAGTTTTCATTCACAATTGGTAAAGCAAAAAAAGTTTTTGTTTCCAAAACTGGTAAAAGATTTTTCGTCATCGATATGGAATTATAACTCAATTTCACTTTTTCCCATAATTACCAATTAACTTAAGAAAAGGCGCCGGCTCCAACTTTTCACTTAAATGCTATATAATATCCCTATGCCGTCTTATCAAGAGCTACAAAAATTGCATCCTAAGTTTGTTTATCAAACTTACTCCTACGAACTAACGCAAACTAATGAATTAGTTTGTCGCTTCACTTATCAATTACAAAACGGACCGCAATTTCAACATTTGGTAACTTATCAACAGGTGTCGCCAGAACTCTTTGCCTTGCAAAAACCAGAATTGATTAATAATCTGGTTTTCAACCTTGGCCTAGCAGAAATGTTCTCCTATTGGAAACTCGCTGCCTCCCCTACGATTGAAATTAAGACCGGTAACCTTTCTTCAGCACAAATAAAATTTTGGGAAATTTTATTGCAAAACGGCATGGGCGAATATTTTTACCGCAATGATTTTATTTGCCAACCGCAATTTATTTATACGACTACTAGTAGTTCAACTGTTCTCTCAGCTAACAAAAATAGCCCCACTTATAACTTTGGCGTTGGTATTGGCGGCGGCAAAGACAGTGCCGTAATGGTCAGTCTTTTGCAACAAAAAGACATCTCTTTTGCTAATCTTATTATGCGACCAAGCTCGCCGGCCGCAATCGAAATGGCGCATTTAAACGGTCGGCCAACCTACTTTATCACCCGTCAATTCGACCCACAATTATTCACCCTTAACCAAAAAAATTATTTAAATGGACACGTTCCTTTTAGCGCCATTTTTGCTTTTGCAAGCTTACTTGCCGGCGTGCTCTACAATATAGATAATATTGTCGTCGGCAACGAAAGTAGCGCTAATCAACCTAGCTTAAAATGGCGTGAACGCGACATAAATCATCAGTATTCAAAGAGCACAAAATTTGAACAAGATTTTCAAGAGTACAGTACAAAATATTTGATCGACAATGTTAATTATTATTCTCTTATCCGTCCATTTACAGAGTTAAAAATAGCGCAAATTTTTTGTTCAAACCCTCAATATTTTTCAATCTTCAAATCGTGCAATCGCGGGCAACAAAAAAACGTTTGGTGTCATCAATGTCCAAAATGTCTTTTTGTCTTTTTAATGCTGTCACCATTCATTGACGAGCAAATTTTGACCACGCAAATTTTCGATCATAATCTTTTTGAAGATGAAAATTTGCTCACCATTTTTAAGCAATTGCTTGGACTACTACCCACCAAACCTTTGGAATGTGTGGGCAGTATTGAAGAATCTCAGTTAGCTTTTTATCTTACGGTGAACAAATATGAGGCTGAAGGTAAAAATCTACCGGCGCTTTTGCAACAACTCAAAGACGAAATTTTCGCTTTACCAGTAGACTGGCAAAAGCGCCAACAGGAGTTATTGGCCGACGCCAAATTAAAAATTTAAAATGCTTACCAAAACACAATCCCGTCAACTGCAGGCACTAGCACAACAAAAAATTTTAATTTTGGGCGGCGGCCGTGAAGGTCTTTCTACTTATAAATTTCTTCGCCGACATTTTCCCCAATTACCTCTAACGATTGCTGATCAAAATAAAAAATTAAAAAATAACCAACTCTGGAAAGAAATTTTTATTAAAGATCGTAAATTAAATGGTTTTTTTGGTCCAGAAAGTTATTTGCAACATTTGCTCGACTACGATTTGATTTTTCGCACACCTGGAATTCAACCAACACTACCAGCAATTATTGAAGCCAAGCAAAAAGGCGTTTTGTTCACCTCAAATACTCAACTTTTTCTTAAATTAGTGCGAGGCAAAACAATCGGTGTCACCGGCACAAAAGGCAAAAGCACCACTAGCAGTTTAATTAGTCACTTATTGCAAGCCGGCGGCAAAAAAGTGCAACTTTTAGGCAATATTGGTGTTCCGCCGCTTGATCTTCTTGAAGAAATCGATGGCAAAACGTATACAGTCATGGAAATGTCGGCACACCAATTACAAGATTTGAAACAAAGCCCACACCTTGCCGTCATTCAAAATATTACCAGCGAACATCTCGACTATTACAAGAATACAGCCGCTTACGTGGAGGCAAAATCAGCAATTGCGCGCTGGCAAAAACCGAGCGATTATTTAGTTTATAGCGATGATTTTGCCACTTCTCGAGACTTCGCTAGCCTAAGCAAAGCTCAAAAGTTAGTCTACGGCCAAAAAGAAACTCCAGAACATTTAGCCTTTGTACACGGACGAGCAATTTTTTATCGCGGACCCGAAGACAAATTACCGCGCTCACTTGCTGACCGTAAAAAAATAAAACTTTTAGGCAAACACAATTTATACAATATTATGCCCGCCATCATTGTGGCTAAACACTTTTTGATCACTGACGAGCAGATAACAACAGCTTTATACAATTTTACACCTTTAAGGCACCGTTTAGAATACGTACAAACTGTAAAAGACGTTTCGTACTATAATGATTCGCTTTCGACCACTCCACAGGCAAGCGTCGCTGCTTTGCAAACTTTCACTGAAAAAAAAGTAATTTTAATTGCTGGTGGCCACGAACGACATCAAGATTTTAGTCATTTGGCAAATAAAATTATCAAAAATCAAGTGCGAGCGCTCATTTTATTTCCCCCCACCGGTAAACGTTTAAAACGGACCGTAATTGATTTAGCTATTAAAAAGAAGGTTCTAGTTCCTCAATTCTATGAAGTTGAAAAGATGGTCGCCGCCGTACAACAGGCCACAGCCATCGCCCAGCCTCAAGACGTCGTTTTGCTTAGTCCAGGAGCCGCCAGTTTTGGAGAGTTTAAAGATTACGCTGATCGCGGCGACCAATTTTGTCAAGCAGTCAAAAATTTGTTATAATTCAGCCATTCTGTTTAAAACAAGAAATTTTATATATGAGCACTAATAAAACTAATAAAAAAGAAGGCCGTCACATTCAAAATTGGGCCGGCATCATTTACACTATTTGTTCTGCTCTTATTATTCTAGCAGGCACTTTTATCGCTGTCCGCTGGGCTAAAGGCGATTTTCGTCTCGACGAAAGTAATCAAGCAATTTCCAAAGAAACTGGTTTATTGCACGCCACTTCTATTCCTCAAGGAGCTCAAGTCTACATCAATGGTAATCTTACCTCTGCCACCGACGATATTATCTACCTTTCACCTGGTGAATATGAAGTTCGCATTCAAAAAGACGGTTATAGCCCATGGCAAAAAACAATCAAGATTGAACAATCTTTAGTTTCGCAAGCCAATGCCATGCTTTATCCTTACTCACCAAGTTTAACCGCTCTCACTTTCACTGGCGCTAGCAATATTTCCGTATCTCCAGACGGACAAAAATTACTTTATTACAATAATAATATCAGCACTAAAAATAAAAACGGACTCTATTTACTAGATCTCACTAACAGCTCTAAAAGCCCAACGCAAATTTCTGACAACGATTCAGACTTCACTCTTGCCGAAGCTCAATATATCTGGTCGCCAGATAGCAGTGAAATTTTAGTTTTTACACCAGAAAGAACTTTCTTGCTCAAAGTTAATACTATGACCAATTTGCAAAGCTCTCCAGATATGACCTTACAACTTAAAACTCTCTTGCAGTCTTGGGAAGAAGATATTTTAGCCAAAGAAAAACAGTATCTCGAAAAAATTCCTCTAGCTGCAATGCAGACGATTATTGATAACGGTACTGATTTTAATCTCTCGCCAGACACGCAAAAATTGCTTTATATCGCTACTGGTAGTGCTACCTTAGCTGATGGTCTAGTCCCGCCATTACCAGCTTCTAATAGTTATCCGGAGCAACGCACCCTCAAGCCAGGAAACATCTTCCTTTATGACAGCTACGAAGATAAAAACTTCAATCTTGGTGCAGCGGCCACGTCTTCCGCCAAATTACTACTCGCCGACATCAATACTCTTGAGTTAACCGCTCATAATATTATGCCCATGCAAACGCTTATCAGCGACGACGAAGAAGAAACAATTGCCAATTTCAACCGTTACTACGGCGATTATCGCAATCAAACATGGCAATGGTTAGCGGACTCCACTCATCTAGTTGGCATCCAAAACGGCAGCGTGGTAATCATGAACTACGACGGCAGCAATCCAACTGTAATTTACTCTGGACCACTAGCAGATAGTTTTGTTCTTCCCTACCCAGACGGCAACAAAATCTTGATTTTAACTAGCTTTAATCCAGATTCGCCGGCCAATGTTTACGCTATTGAACTGAAAAAATAAATTTATTTTTTCAAACACAAAAACCAACTCAAACAATGCAATTCTCCTGGATTAGCTAAACGTTCTTTAACCGCAGAACAAGTGCTAGGAGCCGGAACAATTACTTCATCTCCGGGTTGCCAATTGGCCGGCGTAGACACTTTATCCGCATCAGTTTTCTGCAAAGCCAAGACTAAACGCTTAATTTCTTCCATATTTCTGCCAGTAGTCAAAGGATAATATAAAATCGCTCGAATAATTCCTTCTGGATCAATGATAAAAACTGCCCGTACAGCCTTAGTGTCAGAAGCTTTTTCCTGAATCATGCCATATTTTTTCGCCACTGTCATCTTTAAATCTTCAATCAAAGGAAATTCAAAGCATTCGCCTTCGTAACCAGCAAAACGAATTTCTTGGGCAATTGTACGCAACCAGGCAAGATGTGAAGATAAACCATCGATAGACAAACCCACCAACTGGGTATTAATTTTATCCCACTCTGGCTGCATTTTAGCAAAAGCCATAAATTCGGTCGTACACACCGGAGTAAAATCTGCCGGATGAGAAAAAAAGATAATCCATTTTCCCTTGTAATCTTGAGGAAAATTAATTTCTCCTTGAGTAGTATTAGCCTTAAACTCCGGCGCTGGTTCACCAATAGTCGGCAGCGTATAGCAAGTTGCCTCTTGAGGAATTGATTCGTTGATCATAAAAACCTTTCCATTAAACAAAATTAGTTTAATAGAAAAAAGCTAATTTT
>JAUNST010000046.1:942-4848 GCA_030539095.1 bacterium | reverse complement strand
TACCGAGTGAAGTGGAACAATATATGAAAGAAACCGGCGTAGCGGGAATGATGGCGCTCACTTTGGCTTATAATTTAGATGGCGAAAATTTACCTGCGCCAAGTCGCAAAGCTCTTAATCTAAATAATTATCGTGGGCGGCAAGTAATTTTTACTTCCACCCACGATACAGTTACTTTGCTCACTTGGCTAAAATCTCTTCCTGGCAAAATCAAAAATAAATTCCTTCAAATCAATGATTTTTCTCCAGATCTCACCGACGAAAAATTAGCGCAAAAAATTATTGAGCGTTTAAGCAATAATAAAGCCGCTTTAATTATTATCCCTTGGCAAGATTGGCAAGGCGAAGAATTTCGTTTTAACGTGCCAGGTAGAGAAGACCTAGCTAATTGGCAAAAACAAATTTCAATTAAAAAATATCTTTAATGATTATTTTTTCGCTAACATCACAAAAGCGACAATCAAGGCAATAATTACAACTAAATGGATAATTAACCAAAGTGGGTTATTCAATAAGCCTGTAATGCCTGCCATAAACATAGCAACCTTTCTTTTAAGAAATACTAAACTTAGTATAAATACTATCTAAAAAAATAACAAGAGATTTTTAAGAAATTGAGTTGATATATAGGCTTTTTTGAGTCAAAATGAGCGGAACACGGGAGTCGAACCCGCCTCTTATCCTTGGGAAGGATATATACTACCGATGTACTAGTCCCGCTGTTTAGCTTAAATTATACCACGACCACTAAATTTACTCTTTTAAAAATTGTTCAAAATGCGTCCATGAATAAATTCGAGTAATCCGCGGATCAGCTAAATTTTGATTCCAAACGCTATCAAAAACACAAGTTTTAATACCAGCTTGAGCCGCCATTAGGCAATTAGCTGGCAAATCGTCAATAAAAACATCAACTTTTTGCTTTAAACACGCTTCACCTTTTTCCTGACATTCACAAATTAATTCATCGTAATAAATATTTTGCGTTTTGAGCCAAGATTCAGTAATAGTTTTACTATTATAAATTTCCGAATTATTATGACGAGCAGTGATAAATTTAATTTGCTGACCCGCTCGGTGCAAACGTAATAGCACTTCTTGCACCAAGGGTTTTGCTGTGACTAAAGATAAAATTTGATCATGATATTTAAGCCAAAAATCATCACTTACTTCGTCTGACCAATGGAAAATATCTTTAATTAGAAAACTGCTCCCATCAATTTTTGACGGCAACTTCAAGTTTTTTTCGCCAACATACCTAATAGCCATAGCGATAGCAACTTCTGTTGTGTTGCAAATTGTATCGTCAATATCGATGCCAATGATCATAAGTCTAAAAATTATATCATGGAACTTGGCTTTTCAACTTTTTTAAGTTATAATGGTTTTTTATTAAGTATAAAGTAAAGCTTTTATGATCGAAGAAGTCGCTACCGTAAGCACAGAACTAGCAACTGAGGCTGCTACTATGTTTAGTCAACCAGGTTTATGGGAAAATGAAATTTTTATTCAAGCAATTGTGATTGCTGTTTATGTTTGGACTATAGTTTGGAAAGGTTTAGCTTTATGGCGAGCCAGTCAACTGAAACAGAAAATTTGGTTTGTTATTTTTATGTTGCCGTTTAATACAGCAGGTATTTTAGAAATTGTTTATTTGCTCATAGTTAGCAATTCGACTTGGCAAGAAGAAAAAATAACTCAAGACAAAAAGAAAATTACTAGTAAAAACAGTAAAAAAAGCAAATAAATAATTTGCATGATTAGTGAACGTTTTTGCGACTAATAAAGAAATGCAAGTTCAATTGGCACGAGTAAGCGGTTTTTGCGGAGATGATGGTAAGTTTGGCGTTTCTGGAGCAATTGCTTTAGCTCAAGAAGCAGCTTTATCTGAACCGGGAAAAGTTTATTTAATCGGTGAATTGGTTCATAATCAACACGTCACTAATTGGCTAGAAAAAAGTTATCAGCTTAAAATTGTTAGTAAATTAGAAGAAGTACCTAAAAAGTCAATTGTGATTGTGAAAGCGCATGGCGCGCCGCCAAGTTTTTTCGCCCAGGCACAAGAAAAAGAGTTACGTTTAGTTGATGCTACTTGTCCTATGGTAAAAGCCGCTCAAGAATTAGTGAAAGCTTTAGCCGCTCAAGGAAAAGAAATAATTTTTGTCGCTTCTCAAAAAAATCATGATGAAGCAATCTCAGTTAGTCAACAAGTAGAGAATGGCGTTCGCGTGGTCACTTTAGATGAATTAGACCAACTCAATATTAAAACGCCAGAAAAAACTGTTGTTTTAACTCAAACCACGCTTTCAATTTTAGAAACTCAAGAAAAATTTGCGGCGTTACAAAAAAAATATCCCCAATTAATTATCCGCCCGCATATGTGCCCAGCTACTACGGCTCGCCAAAAAGCAGTTTTAGAATTAGCAAAAACAGCAGACGTTCTTATCGTTGTCGGCGCCGCTCACAGTAGTAATTCCAAACGTTTACAAGAAGTGGCTGCTAACACCGGCAAACCAAGTTATATCGTTGACAATGTGACAGAATTAAAACAAGAATGGTTTGAAGATAATATTTTTCAAGTTGGCGTCATTGCTGGCGCTAGCACTCCCAGTTGGATCACTGATGAAGTAGTAAAAAAGCTCGAAAGTTGGTCATGAAAAATTCTCTTTTCCGTATTGGTATCGGGCAAGACTCTCATCGTTTAGAAAAAGCTAAAAAAGATGAAGCTTTGTATTTAGCCGGCATGCCTTTTTTATGTAATTTAAAAAGTGTTGCTCATTCTGACGGCGACGTAATTTTACATGCTCTATGCAATGCTTTGAGCACTGCTCTTGGCGGTCCCTCTTTTTCCGTTTTTGCCGATCAAGAATATAAAAAAGGTCTTACCGACTCTAAAATTTATCTGCAACATTTTCTGGAAGAAATGCACAAAAATAATTATCAAATTGCAAATCTAAGTATTAGCGTAGAGGCCTTGCAACCAAAGTTGGAAGCGTATAACTTAATTATGAAAAAAACTTTGGCAAAAATTTTAAATATTGAAGTTAAGCAAATCGGTTTAGCTTTTACTAGTGGCGAAGGTTTAACTAGCTGCGGTAGCGGTGAAGGAATTAGTGCTATCGTAACGGTTCTTTTGGAGCATGAATAATTTCACCTTTAATTCTCCAGCAAAAATTAATTTAGGTTTGCAAATTGGCGAAAAATTTGCAAATGGTAAACATCGTTTACAAACAGTGATGGTGAAAGTCCCTTTATTTGATGAAATAGAATTAATTTGGCAAACAGATAAAAATTCAACAATTTTTTGTGCAAATAAATTAGTGCCTAATAACTCAAATAACTTGATTCTAAGGGCTTTTTCATTATTACAAGCTGATTTTTCACTACCAGGAGTACACATAAATTTAAAAAAGAAAATTCCAGTGGGCAGTGGTTTAGGCGGCGGCAGTTTTAACGCTGGCACTTTATTGCGAGTTCTTAATAAAGAACTTAAATTAAATTTAACTCAAAATCAGTTATTAGGTTATGCTCAAAAACTCGGTAGCGATGTACCTTTTGCAGTAATAGAAGCTAGCCAAGTTCTAGAAAAAAATCATGGCGGCGAAAATTTACAACAAATCGTTTTACCGCCGCTGCCGCCGTGCCATTTAGTAATAGTTACACCTCAAATTGAAATTTATACTGCCAGCGCCTTTGCACTCTGGGACCAAAAAAATAAAAACAATAATTTGAGCGATTTAGAACCCCTAATCAGAGCCTGTCAAAAACAAGATCTAAAAAACATTACCCAAAATTTAAATAATGATTTTGAAGAGGTTATTTTTGCATTTTGTCCGCAACTAGCGCAAATTAAAGAAGACCTTTTACAAGCTGGAGCGCTAGGCGCAAGCATGAGCGGCAGCGGCA
>JAUNST010000046.1:0-932 GCA_030539095.1 bacterium | reverse complement strand
GTATCTTTGGCATTTTTAAAACTGATACTGATGCAGAAAAAATTAAAGCACAATTAAACTTATACAAACCGTTTATTTTTACCCTTAATTAAAAAAGAGTAAATTGCATGCCGGCTTGTTGCGGAGCTTTGAAACTGAAATCAACCGGACACTCAATTAAGCGATTCCATTTATTGTAAAATTTCACTTTTCCCTGCTCGCGACCATAGTCATAAAGTTCACGAGTAATTTTAACATCCTCCAGACAATATTTGGCTAATTCGTCAAAGCGTTGTTGTTGATAATAACGAATCGCATCCAGGCCATCGCCAATTTTTCCATGATTAAAAGTCGCTTTCGCCACGGCATCCAAGCCGATGCGATGGCCAGCCGATTTTTTAATCTGCATCATTAAATCCAAGGTAGGAATCTTTTTCAAATCACCATTGTAATATTTAGTAAAGGTGGGCATGTCAAAATTATCGATATTAAAACCAATTACCACGTCCGCACTTTCCAAAATCGGAAAAAGATTAGCTAAATCTTTCTCAAAAAAACCGCGCATTTCACCTTCGCCATTAAAACCGTCACGAATGCAAGTGCCGACAAAAGAAATGCCTAAATTTTCCGGGAAATAACCACCCACATCTTCAAAAGTTTTTTGTGTTTCTACGTCTAAGACAACCTGTAACATCTGTGCTCACACTTTCTAAAATGATCAGACAACTAATTTAACAAAATTTAATAAAAATGCAAGCTCTAATTTACTAGTGTTGATTTGAAGCAAAGTGTTTTATAATAAACGGTATGCGGCGTTTTAATTTTAAACAACTTTTTAACTTGCCTGGACAACTTTTAAATAATCGCTGGCTGCATACACAACAAAAATCTATTTCATCTGCAGCCACTGTCATTACCGTGGCGAATTTGTTAGTTTCTTTATCCGGATTATT
>JAUNST010000010.1:15374-23713 GCA_030539095.1 bacterium | reverse complement strand
AAAAGAAGCGCAAGAACGACAATGCTCAGCACTTAAAACTTTAAAAGGTCCTGAAGCCGTGCCTGAGGCAGGTTCCGCTACGCGGGACAAGTTCAGGAGATCCTGAAATCGCAGATCCCGTTCGCGGGATGAATTCAGGAGACGGAGTTGGATAAAGAATTCAGGATGACAGTAAAATTTTAAACGATCGATCTTTCTCATGATATAATAAGTATTCATATGAGCAAATTAATTGTCACTGGTGGTACGCCTCTTTACGGCAGTGTTCGCGTGGGCGGTGCCAAAAATGCTTCTTACAAAATTATGATCGCCGCGCTTTTGGCAGATAGCCCGTCGCGTTTACTTAATTTGCCAGCTATCGCCGATGTCCAGTTGACAAGTGAAATTATTCGCGACTTAGGCGGCAAGGCAGATTCTTGCGGCGAGAGAATGTTAGCGATCGATCCTAGAGGTTTGAATAAATGGGAAGTTGATGCCAAATTTGGCCAGGCTTCTCGCGCTTCCACGATTTTTCTGCCAGTACTTTTAGCCAAATTTGGTCGCGGCAGCGTACCGCTGCCTGGCGGCGATAAAATCGGTAAGCGTCCTCTGGAAAGACACTTTGCTGGTCTGCAAGCTTTAGGCGCGGAAATTAAAGTTGAAAATGGTCGAATTACCGCAGAATTACCGCAAAAGCGTTTTCAAGGCAATACTTACCGGTTCATCAAAAATAGTCATACTGGCACAGAGACTCTACTTTTGGCTGCAGCCATGGCAGACGGCATCACAGTTTTAGAAAACGCTGCTCAAGAGCCAGAAGTTTTGGATTTAGTCGCTTTCTTAAACACGATGGGTGCCAAAATAGAATTACACGGACCGCGCTCTTTTCGTATTACTGGCGTGCCAGAGCTGCACGGAGCTATTTACAAAATTATGCCAGATCGGAATGAAGTTATCAGCTATGCTTGTGCCGCCATCGCCACCAAGGGCGACATTGTAGTTGAGAACGCTCGTCCAGATCATTTAGCGGCTTTTTTGCAAAAATTGGACGATGTGGGAGCTGGTTACCAAATTAACGATTACGGAATTCGCTTTTATTATAAAGGTCCGCTCACCGCCACCGACGTCACGACGAAAATTCATCCTGGTTTTATGACGGACTGGCAGCCACTTTGGGCCACTTTAGTCGCTCACGCTCAGGGCGTGAGCACTATTCACGAAACAGTGATGCAGTCGCGTTTTCAATACGTAGAACCGCTGCAACAAATGGGTGCACAAATTGAATTATTTGCGCCCAAAGTGGAAAATCCGGAAGAAGTTTACAACTTTAATTTGAGCGATGATAAAGCAGATGCCCTACATGCGCTCCGCATTACTGGTCCCACCCAATTTAAAGGTGGAGAGTTCACGATTCACGATTTACGGGCGGGCGCCACTTTGCTTTTAGCCGCTCTTTCTGGTGAAGGGCAAACGATTTTGCATAATCTTGAGCAAATTGACCGTGGTTATGAAAAGCTAGACTCGCGCTTGCGTCAATTAGGTGCTAAAATAGAGAGAGTAGAGTAAAAAACTTGTTAAAATTTGGCGAGAATTTTTAATAAGTGTCATAAAAAATTAGAAAGCTCCTGAATCAAATTCAGGGTAATTATAAAAATATGCAGGCAGTTTTACCACTTGGGCTTCTTTTTTTATCTTTTTGTTTGTCGGCAATTGCCATTATTCCGTTTATCGATTTGCTTTATAAAATTAATTTTAAACGCGCCAAACAAAAAACAATTGACGCTTTTGGTAAACCGACGCCAATTTTCGATCATTTTCACGCTAAAAAAGCTGGTACGCCAGTCGGCGGCGGGATGCTGGTAATTGCGATTGTAAGTATTCTTTTCATGATTATTTTGCCACTTTTAGAATTTTTCGAAGTGCCAATTACTTTTAACCATTTAAAAAATCCGGGTACAGAAATCAGTGTTTTACTTTTTACTTTTTTATCATTTGGAATTTTAGGTTTATACGACGACATTAAAAAATTCTTTGGTTTTAAAAAAAGTGGTTTTTTTGGTTTGCGCATGCCGCAAAAATTGCTGATCCAAATTATTTTAGCTTTAATTATTAGTTTCACTCTTTATTATTCGCTGGGAATTTCTATTCTTAATGTGCCTTTTATTGGCACTTTTGAACTCGGCTGGCTCTACGTGCCTTTTGCCACTTTCGTTATTGTTGCTTTTGCCAATGCTGTCAACATCACCGATGGTTTAGACGGTTTGGCTAGCGGCACATTACTTTTTTCCATGATTGGTTTATGGATTATTTCTATGTCTATTTTGGACGTGCCGTTATCAATTTTCATCGGTTTATTTATCGGTAGTTTAATTGCCTTTTTATATTTCAATATTTATCCCGCCCGTTTATTTTTAGGCGATGTAGGTGCACTTTCTTTTGGCGCTACATTTGCGGTAATCGGATTACTTTTGGGCAAACCAATTGCTTTAGTAATTATCGGTGCCATTTTTGTTTTAGAAATTGGCAGCTCATTCATTCAATTATTGTCTAAAAGATTCCGCCACAAGAAAATTTTTCCAGTTTCGCCAATACATTTATACTTACAAAAAATTGGTTGGGAAGAACCCAAAATTGTCCAGCGCTTTTGGTTGATTCAAATCATGTTTACGCTTTTCGGCATTTGGGTGACTCTGCTTTAATAAAAAAATATGGTCACGCTTAAATTAGAACGAACGCTCCTTATTGGCACAGTGATTATTCTCTGTTTATTAGGTTTATTTTTTGTTTTTGAAAGTAGTGCTGTCGAATCATTTAAGCAAGACGGCACTGCTTTTTATTTTTTAAAAAATCAAAGTTTAGGCTTTATAGTTGGTTTAGTCGCGATGATTGTTGCTGCTTTTATTCCTGTCAAAACTTATTTAAAATGGCCGTACTTTTTTTATTTTGCTGCCCTTTTAAGCGGTGCCCTTTGTTTTTTGCCAGGTTTTGGTGAAATTTTAGTCGGTGACGTTGTCACTAACGGGGCGCGACGTTGGATTTATATTTTTGGCATTTCGGTGCAAGTGGCAGAGATAATGAAGTTTTGTTTAATAATCTTTTTCGCTTATCTTTTTAGCAAAACTTGCGACTGGAAAGTTTTTTTAAGTTATTTAATCGCTCCAGTAGCTTTGCTTTTATTACAAAAAGATCTCGGTTCACTTTTAGTCATCGCTGCCATTATTTTTGGACTTTATTTTTTAGCGGGAGCGGATTTAAAAATTTACGGTAAAATTATTTTAGTCTCCTTAATAGCGGTGGTGGCAATGATTTTTTTGTCGCCGTATCGGCGCGAGCGAGCAATAACTTTTTTAAATCCACAAGCGGACACGCAAGACACTGGCTATCATGTTAATCAATTAAAAATTGGCATTGGCCGCGGAGGACTTTTTGGACAAGGAATCGGTAACTCGCGACAAAAATACGCCTACATTCCTTTTGCTAGCAGCGATTCCATTTTTTCCATTATTAGCGAAGAAGTAGGTTTTCTTGGTAGCAGTTTTATTCTTTTAATTTTTGTTTTCTATCTTTATTTAATTTGGAGAATTGTCCAAATAGCGCCGCTAGCAATGAGCGAAAAGTTAGTTGGTAGTGGAATTTTTCTTTTATTTGTCAGTCAAATTTTTATTAATTTGGGGGCGATTTCTGGCTTAGTGCCACTAACTGGCATCACTTTGCCATTTTTTTCTGCCGGTGGCTCATCGTTGGTAATTTCACTTTTTTTAACAGGAGTGGTGATCAGTTTAAGTCGCGAAAGCGAGCAAAAATCGCCGAGAAGAAAACGTTATGCCTAAAATTTTAATTACCGGCGGTCACTTAACCCCAGCTTTAGCTTTTATCGATTATTGTCATAATCACAAATTAGATTTTGAATTTGTTTTTGTGGGTAGAGAATTAGCTCAAACAAAAGACGGTCAACCAGCGTGGGAAAAAGCAGAAATTGCTGCTCGCAAAATTAAATTTATTAATTTTGCGGCTGCTAAAACTGGCGATTTTGATTGGCGAACTTTTCGTCGCAGTCTCAAAATCGCCAAAGATATTTTAATCATAGAAAAAATTGATTTAGTTTTATCTTTTGGCGGTTACTTAGCTTTGCCATTTGCTTTGGCAGCAGCACCTTTAAAAATTCCCGTTATCACTCACGAACAAACGCGCGTTTTAGGAAAAGCTAATCGCGCCATTGGTTTAGTGGCGCGCGCGATTGCCGTGTCTTTTCCGGAAACTACTTTTTGGCAACGCCAAAAAATAGTGGTAACCGGGAATCCGTTGCGACAAGCGATTTTTGCAGAGCAAAAATCGCCTCCCACTTGGTTCAAAGCTGCTGCTGAAAAAAAATTACCTTGGTTATATATCGCTGGCGGCTCGCAAGGAGCGCAAGCCATCAATCAAGCCATTTTACCGATTTTGCCGTGGCTAACTAAAAAGTTTATCGTGATTCACCAAGTGGGCCGCGCTAGTGCGGCCCGTCAACCGCTCAAAGAAATTCAAGATTATTTAGCTCATCCCGCTAATAAAGCTGCAATTAATTTAGAACATTATTATCCACGAGAATTTTTAAGCGCCAACGAATTAAGCTATTTTTATCCACGTTTTAGTTTGGCCATTTCTCGCGCTGGAGCTAACACGGTTGGTGAATTAAGTGCTTTCGCAATTCCAACTCTTTATATTCCTTTACCTTTTGCTAATTATCACGAACAAGAAAAAAACGCCGCTCGTTTAGTTGAAAAAGAAATGGCTTTAATGCTTAAACAAGAAAATTTACAAGCTTCAAGTTTAGTTTTTGCCATTCAAAATTTGCTTACCCACATGCCAGCGATTCGTAAAAATTTGACAGCGCAGTCATTGAATAATGACGAAGCTGCTGCTAAATTAGCGCAGCTGGTACGGCAAAATTTATTACGACTTTAAATCATAATTATGGAAAGAAAAAGTTTACGCCCTCGCTATCAAAAAAATAGTGTCGCAGAAATTCGTCCCACTCGGAAATTGCGACAAACTAATCCCGGTGAATGGTCACAAACTTTATTTTGGTTAGTGGCAGTGGCAATTTTACTAGCGGCAATTTATTTTTTTAGTCAAAAAGTTTTTGTCGTGCAGCGAGTTTACTGCACCATTAATAATTCTAGTACACCTTGTAGTCAATCTTTGCAAGAAGCAGCACAAAAAATGATTGGTCAGCCGCTGCTTTTTCAAGATTATGCTAATAATTTTCGTAGCCTAGCTGAACAACATCTCTATATTAAAGACTTAAGTTATCATAAAGTTTTGCCAGGCACACTTTTTTTAAATTTTAATTTTCCGTCAGCGCTTTATCAATTAATTTTGCCAGACGGTCAAACAATGAATTTTGCTACCAACGGGCAGTTTACGCTCACACCAGCGACTGAGCAAACTCTAAAAATAAAAGTTAATTACGAACCGGCTTTAGTTGAATTAACTAATTATCAGCTCGATTTAGTTTTGCAACAGAAATTAGAATTTTTAGAATATTTCTCCAGAGATTTGCGTGATAATTGGGAAGAAGTGAATTTTATAGATTTAAACACTTTGCAAATTGTCATTGACGGTCGCACTTATGTTTTAGATTTATTTTCTCTTGATGACAATTTGCAAAAATTAGCTTATCTGAAGCAAGCGAATTGGGTTCCAGATGATGACATTACCAATATCGACTTACGTTTTCGTTTGCCAATCGTTAAATAAAGTGCAGCTAGCCAGTGTTTATGTTATAATTAGAACGAAAAAAGTGCCTCTTGCATTTTTTGAGCAAATGAGTTATAGATAAAGTAGATTATGATACACAAAAATCGTGCTCCCAATGATCTAATTACCGCTATCGATTTGGGGTCGAGTCGCTGTTTAACGCTGATGGCGACGCGCGACGGCCAATCTGGCGAAATGCGAGTGGTGGGCGTGGGTAACGTGCCGTCGCGCGGCATTCGTCGGGCAACCATCATCAACTTAGAAGAGGCAATTAAAACGGTAGAGCAATCTGTGGCTATGGCAGAAAAAATCTGCGGCATTAACGCTGAAAGCGTTTACATGAACGTTGGCGGACAGCATATTAGCTCACTCAATTCTAACGGCGTAGTAGTGGTTGCCGACAGCAATAACGAAATTACTGAAAGCGATGTTGATCGCGCTATTGAAGCCGCTCGAGCTATCAGTCTGCCGGCCGATCGCGAAATTCTTAATCTCACCCCGCGTTTTTATACTGTTGATAGTCAAGAAGGAGTGCGCGATCCGCTACGTATGGTCGGAGTCCGTTTGGAAACGGACATTCATTTAATCACTTGCAGCAGCAGTGCTTTACGCAATTTGGAAAAAACCTTAAACGATGTTGATTTAGATAAAGACGGCTTTGTTTTTTCCGGTTTTGCCGCCAGCGAAGTGGTTTTAACAGAAGCGGAAAAAGAAGCTGGCGTCATTTGCATTGATTTAGGCGCCGATACCACCAGTTATTGCGTTTTTGTTGACGGAGCAATTTTGCTCTCTGGAGTAATTCCGATCGGCGCGCGCTATGTTACTCAAGACATTAATGCTTACACTCACGTTGGTTTGGAAAATGCGGAAAAAATTAAAATTTCTTTGAGCGAAGAAGAGGGCGAAATTGAGCCGCAACGTCCAGACGAATCACGCGAAGAATATCGTCGTCGCCTAAAGCAGTTAGACACACTCAATCTTAGCGATTACGAACCGAACATTAAGCCAAGTACAATGTCAAAGGCGAATTTAATTCGAGCTGTCATTATGCCTCGCTTAAAAGAAATTTTTGGTCTGATTGCTCAAGAATTAAAGAAAAATAAAATTAATGATAAACTCGGCGCTGGCGCAGTCATTGTTGGCGGCGGCGCCAAAACAGTTGGCTTAGTGGAAGTGGCTACTCGCGCTCTTAATATGCAAGTTCGTTTAGGAGTGCCCAACGGCACTCAAGGCGTAGTCCGACATCTCAATGATCCGGCTTACGCTACCGCTATTGGCTTACTCACCTTTGCTCTCAAAGAACAAGCCAGTGACGAAACTGACAGTAGCAATAAGAAAAATGGCAAAGAACCAACGTTCGATAATATTTTTGGCAAAATTGGTCGCTCGTTGAAAAAATTCATGCCGTAAACGCAAAATTTCCTCGTGCAAAAACTGCTATTGTGTGATATATTAAAGCTAATTTAGTGAGCAATTTGAAGCAAACTTAAGGATTAATATGGGACAGATTAAACCAATGAATACCAACTTTGCCAAGATTAAAGTCGTAGGCATTGGCGGAGGTGGCGGTAACGCAATTAACTCGATGATCAGCTCCAAGCAAATCCAGGGAGTGGAGTTTGTGAGCATTAATACGGATGCACAAGCATTGCTCAATTCTTTAGCCGAAACAAAAATTCAAATTGGTAGTAATTACACCAGTGGTTTAGGCGCCGGTGCCAACCCAGAAGTGGGCAAGGCCGCCGCCGAAGAATCGCGAGAAAAACTTAAAGAAGCTCTTTATGATACCCATATGGTGTTTATTACTGCCGGTATGGGCGGCGGTACTGGCACCGGCGCTTCGCCGATTGTGGCGCAAATCGCCAAAGAAGCGGGCGCACTAACGGTAGCCGTGGTTACCAAACCTTTTGTCTTTGAAGGCGCGCAAAGAATGCGTGTGGCGGAAGAAGGAATTGAGTCTTTGCGCGACTACGTAGATGCTCTAATTGTGGTACCTAATCAACGTTTAATCGATGTTGTCGATAAAAAAATGACTCTAGTCGAGGCTTTCCGTTTAGCAGATAATGTTTTAGGACAAGGTGTGCAAGGTATTTCCGACTTAATTACTATGCCTGGCTTAGTGAATGTAGACTTTAATGATGTGAAAAAGATAATGGTTGATTCTGGCACAGCTATGATGGGTATCGGTGAAGCCGAAGGTGAAAATCGAGCAGTGATTGCCGCTCGAGCGGCAATGTCTTCGCCGCTGTTGGAACTTTCCATCGACGGGGCAAAAGGTGTGCTCTACAATATTATTGGCGGTCCAGATCTTGGTATGCAAGAAATTAGCGAAGCTTCGCAGGTGATTCAGTCTTGTGCTGATCCAGAAGCAATCATTATTTTCGGTAATGCTATTCGCGAAGACATGGAAGGTCGAGTCAAAATTAGCGTGATTGCTACTGGTTTTGAAAATAATCAATATAATTTCGGTGTTTCACCACGTTTGGGTATTAACAACTTCCGAGCGGTGGCTCCGGCAGAACCGATTAGCCGCCCCGCAACAACCGATGATTACGGTCAACCGACAGCTGCTCCAGTAACTCCGCCCCAACATATTTCTAGTGCTCCTAAGAATTTTGTCC
>JAUNST010000010.1:0-15364 GCA_030539095.1 bacterium | reverse complement strand
TACAGTCAGCCAGAGCCGGAACCAACTTTTGCTCCGCGGGCGCCATACGAGCCAATTCCAGTGGCACGGCCAATCGAAGTGGAACAAACTTCAATTAATTCGGCGCCAAAGCCAACTATGAATAATATGGCCGCTTCTTTTCCGCCTACTGATTATGCGGATGAAGAAGATCCCTACGAAATGCCGGCTTTTTTGCGCAATAAGTAAATTTCTTTCGTGTTATAATACTCTCGTTTGCTCAAAGCGCGCCTCGCGGCGCGCGCCTGCCTTAGGCAGGTGTTAAACGCGAGAACCTCCAGTCTTCCTCCATTCTGGGGGTTTTTCGTTATTTTTCCTAAATAGTTAAATTTTGTTTTAACATAACAAAAAACAACCGTAAATCAGTATTTATTACTTTGCTCATTTTTGCCTCAATTTTGAGTAGTATTTAACTTGCATAAATAGTGGTAAATTGTGGTAAAATAACTTATAACAAAAATGAAGCACAGCCATGTTTGTCGGTACTTATTACAATAAGCTTGAAGCTAAGGGTCGTTTCACACTGCCCAAAGCTTTCCGACAAGACAACCAAGATTGGGTCCTCACCACCGGTCTTGACGGTTGCCTCTTCCTTTTTGCAGAGGCAGAGTTTGCTCGGGAAGCAGAGAAATTGGAGCAGCTCTCCTATTACAAGGCCGATCACCGAGCATTGGTCCGCCATTTGGCCGGCAACGCCAGCCAACAGTCGACGGACCAGCTTGGTCGCTTGTCGCTGCCAGAGGCATTAAAAGGATATGCCGGCATCGATAAAAATATTGTGGTGGTGGGGTCTTTGTCCCGAATTGAAATTTGGGATCAGACCCGCTATCACGAGCTCTTAGACAAGTTAAATAGAAACGTGGAAATAGCAGCAGAAAATGTTAACGCATAAAACTGTTTTTTTAGAACTAGCGGTTGATTTTTTAAACGTCCAAGCGAACGCTTGGTACGTGGACGCCACCTTCGGTGGCGGCGGTCACAGCAAAGAAATTATCGCCCGCGGTGGCAAAGTTTTGGCTTTTGAATACGACTCTGTCACTTATAAAGAGGTTCTTCCGGCTTGGCAAAAAGAAATTGCCACCGGTCAACTGATTTTAGTTCAAGAAAACTTTGCTCACTGGCAAAAAACTATTACTCAGTTGCCGCAATTTGGCGCAGATTTTAAATTTGCGGGTGCGCTTTTTGACTTAGGTACAAATAGTGATCAGTTACAAAGTGGCGCGCGCGGTTTAAGTTTTGCTGAAGATGGTCCTCTTGATATGCGTTTAGACGCCAATTTAGGCGTCACGGCCCGCGATTTGCTTTTAGCTTTGAGTGAAAAGCAAATCGCCCAAATGCTTTTTGAAGCCGGAGGTGAACAAGAAGCAAAACGTTTAGCACGCGCTATTGTCACTTATCGCCAGCAAAAAGGCGAACAGGCCTTTTTGCATAGTCGCGAATTAAGTGATTTAATTAGCAAAAACAAACATTCTCGCTCACACCTGCACCCCGCTACTAAAACTTTTCAAGCTTTGCGCATCACCGTTAATGGCGAATTAGACAACTTGGAAACAGCCTTACCACAAACTTTTGCTAGTTTGCAACTTGGCGGCAGATTAGTAACAATTGCTTTCCACGAGGGCGAAGATCGACCAGTGAAACACTTTATGCAAAATTTAAGCCAGACTGGTCGCGCTCAACTTTTAACTAAGAAACCAATTGTTCCAAGCGACACTGAATTGGAAAATCCGCGTGCTCGCAGCGCCAAATTACGCGCTTTAGAAAAATTAAAAAATTAAATGAAAAAAATTATTGCTAATTACTATTTACTCGCCATTTGCGGTTTAATTGTGCAAGCAGTTTTAGTAGTTTTTTCTGGCAATGTTTCCATCGCTACCAACTTGGAAATTAAAAAAGTACAAGCAGACAATCAAGAAATTACTAATCGTTTACGAATTTTGGAAGATGAAATTAGTGGTAATACTTCCGCGTATCAATTAACCACGGAAAATGAATTCGCCGATTTGGTGCCAATTGATAAGCGCGAAGTTGTCAGCCATAAAAATCTTGCCAGTTTGCCATGAAAAATTCCACTTTACGTCCCCGCTATGGGAAACGTTCAGCAGCAAATAACGAAACTGCAATTTTAAATTCTCGAGAAAAAATTATTTTATGGCTCGCTCTGGCAGCCTTTTTTTTATTGCTAGCTCGATACTTCTATTTACAAATTGTGCGAGGAAATTATTATAAACAAGTAGCACAAAATCAATATCAACAACTTGTAAATTATCAAGGTGAACGGGGAAAAATTTATACGAGCGATGGTAATTTGCTAGTCGGCAATCATCAAATTTATCAACTTTATATAGAGCCAAAATCTTTGGAGCAATCTTTCGAACAGGTTTATAGTTTAGTCAGTCCGATTATCTTAGCCGATCCAGAAGCGAGCGCGAGTTTGAAACCGCTGGGCACTGCTTTGAGTCAAGTAGCGGAAAAACAAACTCGCGGTATTGTTTCTCTCGCTCGCGGACTCAATCAAGATTCTCACGACGCCTTGCAAGCACTTAATATTAAAGGTTTACAATTTGAAACTAGTTTGCGCCGCTTTTATTCAGAAAAAACTATGGCCGCTCAAACTTTGGGTTTTTTAAGTAAAGATAATAATAGCGGTCGTTACGGTATTGAAGGTGGTTTGAATAAAGAATTGGAAAGTAAAAATAGCCAAACTTTGGTGACTGTTGATGGCGGCAAAAATCCGATTTACTTTAATGATAATTTGCTCACGCAAAATTTGGATGGCAGAGATGTTTATTTAACTATCCGCAAGGATATCCAAATTTTGCTGGAAGATTCTTTGGCAGAAGCCATGCGAAAGTATGGCGCGGCGAGAGGGGAAATTATCGTTATGGAACCTAAAACCGGTAAAATTTTGGGCTTAGCCACTTCTCCTAGCTATGATCCAGAACGCTATTATGAGTACGACGCTAGTTTGTATAAAAATCCGGCTATTGTTGATTTATATGAACCAGGCTCTACTTTTAAAGTTTTAACAGTAGCCGCTGGCATTGACAGTGGCGTTATTAGCCCGGATACCGTTTGTACTAAATGTTCCGGTCCGCGAGTGATTGACAAATATACGATTAGAACTTGGGACGACGTTTACCATCCTGGTATTAATATGACCGAAGCCTTAGAAAAATCGGACAATACGGCGATGATTTTTATTACCGATCTTTTAGGTGGCGAACGTTTGAAAAAATATTTACGCAATTTTGGCATTGGTGAAAAATTAAATTTAGGTACGCAAGAAGATGTGCCGAGCAATTTTCCCAGTGATTGGGGACCAGTGGAAATTGCTACCCGCGCTTTTGGACAAGGCGTCAGTTTGAGCAGTTTACAATTAATGCGGGCAGTGGGCGCCATCGCCAACGAAGGTAAAATGATGCAACCGTATTTAGTAGAGAAAGCAGTCGATGGCGCCACCGGCGAAATTTTTACTACTCAACCAGCAATGATGCGACAGGTAATTAGCAGTGAAACAGCGGCTACAGTTTCCAAGATGATGCAACAAGCGGCGCAGCATGGAGAAGCGCAATACGTTTACAAAAATACTGAAATCATCGCTGGCAAAACAGGTACCGCTCAAATCGCTAATGCCGGCGGCTACGAAGATAATGCTACCATTGCTAGTTTCATCGGTTTTGCGCCCTACGATGATCCAAAGTTTTTAATGTTTGTGAAATTTGAACGACCACAGAGTTCGCCTTGGGCAGCAGAAACCGCCGCGCCCACTTTTAAAGAAATTGCGGAAAAGCTTTTCGTTATTTTTAATATTAACTAGCCAAAAACCACATTAAAAGAGTGGCTAAAATTAAAAAGATCACCGGCACGATCACTTTTTGAAAAGGAAAAAAAGCTTTACGATCATTCTTCAAGTTTCTTAAAGCATTTTCAGTATATAAGCCAATACTCAAAAAAGCGGTACCGACGATCATACCGAAAAGCAATCGGCTGATGCCGAAAACTTCACCGCTCGCCGTAAATAAGTCAAAAATAAAGAAAAAGGGAATAGTAAAAAGATAAGTGCCTGCAAAACTGACTAAAGCCGCGGCGGAAAATTTTGGCCACTTGTTTTTTATCCAGTTGGTACAAAAAAGAGCCACTGCCAAAAGCAGAGCGCCAATCCAAACGCCGGTCATTGAATCATCAATGCCCAAAGCCCGGCTAACACCTAAACCGCCGCCGATAGCGACAACACAAACTGCACATGGAGCCATAATGAGTTTATTTTATCACAACTTTTGGTTTATAATTCTGGAAAATGCAAGAGAATTTTAACGAATTAATGATTAAGAAAATTGGCGATTTTTTTGTCCAAGCAAAAAAATCGCATGCTATTATCGCTCTTAGTGGTGGTATCGACAGCGCTTATAGCGCTATGCTTCACGTTGCAGCTTTGGGTAAGGAAAATGTCTTGCTAATTAATTTGCCCAGTCGCCATAATAGTCAAATTACCAAAAATATTGCTGCTCAAGTGGCAGAAACTTTGCAATGCCAGTATTTAGTCATTCCGATTGAGGCCATGGTCGAAAATATTATCCATGGCCTACAAGAAACAGAAGCAAAAATTACTTGGCCCAAAATTAATCAAAGTCATGAAAATATTTACGCTCGCTGTCGCTGCAATGTAATTGCTAGTTTAGCTAATGACTATGATGCTCTTTTTCCTTGTAATGCTAATTTGAGCGAAATTGTTATCGGTTACGGCACGCTTTATGGCGATATTAGCGGTTATGCTTGCCCTTTGGGCAGTTTATGGAAAAGTGAAGTTTACGCTCAAGCGCGTTTGTTAGCTCAACAAATGCAAATTAATTTGCCAGCAGAAATTTTCACTATTCATGCTAGCGCTGAACTAGGACTGCATCAAGATGTGACTAAAAATTTAGGTGACCCGATGGTGGATGGTTATCACGAAAAGTTATTACGTTTTTGGCATGAGCATGCGGGCAAAGCAGAATTTTATCAAGAAACTGTAACCGCCACCAAAGAGAAACAATTAGAAAATCTATTGGAATTAACAGCTGCAGAAAGCGCTCTTTTTAGAGAGATGTTTAGCAATGAAACAGAAATTCTAAACGACTTAGCTTATTTTTGGCAGTTATACAGTGGACCAGGAAAATTCAAACAAATTCAAGCTCCGCCTGTACTCATGGTATAATCTGAGTGTCTATGAGAAACCTTGAGCAAAATTTCAGTCAAAAAGAGATGACTTTTAGCCGTCGTCAAGAAACTACAGCTATAGAGCCACAGTCTACAGAGCAACTAAAAGCTAAAATCGAACTTTATTGTCTACGCACAGAGTTAGCTGATTATGTTTTAGATCATTTTAGCGATAAGGCTTTAACGCGCGCCGATGTAATTCAACTGATTAAAGAAACTTCTTGCGGCATCAGTGACGCCTTAGTTTTAGCCTTAGTTCTTAAGGGCCAGCTTACTGAGTCAAACGATATTGCCAATTCCCAAGAGGTCGATAAATTGTACGAATTTATCAATAAAAAAATTGACAACAAGAATCACAACGAATATTCCGCGCTTACTTAAAGCGCAAAACTGTGCCGATTTTCTTAAAAACTGCTCGTACGCGATCTAAAATAGTTTCGTTATTTATTTGTTCTAAAGGTTGATCTGGTTTATCTGCATCTGTATCAATCTCTTGGCTGCGGACAACGATTTGCACACTGCGAGGAGCTGGATTTTTGTCGCTTGTAAATGACAATTTTTTCGCGTTAACGTCAATGTCTAGCATGCCTAATTCGTCGTCAAAACGAGACCATTCATCGCGAATAATAGCAGAAATAGTGTTTTTATTTTTTTGCAAATCGTTTGTTTTGCTCAAAATAGCGACTATTTCCCGCAACATTTGCGACGTACCTTGAAGTGTTAGACGAGTTCCTTCATCTAGATTATTACCACTATTAGCCAAAGTATTATCGATTGTGCTAATTAAAGCCCGACTATCTTTGAGCAAAGTGGCCGTTTCACCTAAAGTGCCGCCAGCTTGATCAGCTATTTTGTCGGTAGCCACGGCGGCACTTTGGGCAGTAGCGGGAATAGCACTCATGGTGCCGGTCATGTGAATTAATTCTGGGGCCACATTTTCTAATCCAGCGGTAGTGTTAACATTATCCGTAGAACTAGAAAAGTCACGCAACTTTTGTTCCAAACTAGCCATCGAATTTTGAATATCGCCCAAATTACGATCGGTGCCACTAATAGTGGCCCGGGCTTCATCAAGTTTATTCAAACCGCTAATAGTGGTGGTCATACCGCCAGTCATGGCGCCCATCATTGATAAAATATCATCAATAATAGCGTCGGTGGCATTGCCAGCTGCTTCTAAATTAGATTTATGCTCTTTAATTTCACCGATAGCTTCTAATTGCTCCAAAGTTGCTGGCACCATCATCATCACGACGCCAGGATTTTTAAAATCATCCGTTCCAATTTCAAAATGAAAAGTTCGCTCGTCACGCGGTGTCGCCATGAAAAGCGCAGCCTGATAACTGCCTAAAGCATGAAACTGGGAGCCGGGAGCCGCAAAACTGTCAACTTCGTCCCAGTCCACGATCATGCCGGCGACCAACACAAAATTGTCGCTATAATACGGATCAACAGTCAAATTTGGCACGGCTTTCACGTCAATACTAACTAAACCACTGGCGCCAGCTAGATCTTCCGCTTTCACCGGCACGCCGTTTAATTGATAATCTAAGTCAAAAGTCCACGGCAAAGGCAAACTTTTATTCTCCGGAGTAACTTCATAATAAAAACGTCGTGGCACGTCATCACTTAATTGCCAAATTAATTGCTCGCCATTAATTTGCGGTTGATCTAAAGTGCTCAAATTTTGCACTTTAGTATAATTGCCGTAATCAGTAATTTGCGTATTACTGTTCAAGTTAACCGCTTTAACCACACTCACTTTTTCTACTTGACCATAGTAATCAAGCGTAACGTAAGCCGTCTCGTCCGTGGTGGGCGAGGGCGCCGCTGCTTGCAGCGGCTGAGCTAAGGTCAAAAAACTAAACAAACTCAAAATAAAAAATATTTTACTTTTTGGCATTTTTCTTCAACTTTCTTTTAGTTTTCACTTTTTCTATCACTTGATCTTTTTTATTTTTTAACTGTTGTTTTTTGACCAGCACTTTTTCCTTAGCTTGGGCAACTCTAGCTCGATCTTGCATCACTAATTTGTCGCCCAAATTAAGTAAAAACGGTAATAAAGTCAAAACAAGAATCATACTTAAAAATGCTCCGCGACCAACTAAACGACCCAAATCGGAAATCGCTGCCACTGAAGAAATAAAGTAAAGCGCATAACCGCAAACCATTAAAACAGTGCCAGAAGTAATAATAGACAAAGCGCTTTTGCTCATGGCTTTGACGGCGGCCTTCTTTTTATCCGCTTCTCGTTCGCGCGCAGCTAAGTAATTACTAGTCAAAAGAATTGAATAATCAACCGTAGCGCCCAATTGCATACTACTCACCATTAAAAATCCTAAGAAAGCTAATTTATTGCCGTATAAATACGGCAAAGCGGTGTTAAAGTAAACCGCCACTTCAATTGGAACCATCACCGATAAAGTGAGCGCGAGTGAACGGAAAGTAAATAGGACAACTAAAGCCACGCCCAAAATAGAAATTAAATTTACTCGCTGATAATCAGCAGAAATTATTTGCTTCATATCATAAGTTGCCGGAGTGGTACCTAAGAAATAAACCTGATCAGAAGGATAATATTTATAACTTAAATTTTCAATTTCTTTTAGACAGGCAAAAGCTAATTCGCTTTCGCTATCCGTTTTCACATTGACAATAAAGCGAGCCCAATTTTGCGTATGTAATTGTTCAGTTAAGTTATTAGGTAAGAAACTTTCGGCAATTCCGGTTGGCAAAGTAGTAGCTAAAGCGGTCACATCTTTCACATATGGTAAAGTTTCTAATTCTTGCACCAATTTTTTCTCTCGCACTACGTCGGTATTAGGAAACATCACCAATAAAGAGTTGCTTTTACCAAATTGGGTTTCGATCAATTGTCTATCAGCATAGCTGCGGCTACCTTCGCCAGAACTAATAGCGGAAGTACCATACATAAAATTATTCATACCTTGAGCTATGTAAGCAGGAAAAATTAAAAGCAGAACAAAAATTGCCACAACATAACGACCTTTAAAAATTGTGGCACAAAATTTTTGCAAAGGTGGGATAAAAGGACGATGAGCAGTTTTTTCAATAATTTTGTGCCAGCGCATAATTAAAGCTGGCATTAGTAAAAGCACAGTCGCCATACTACAGAGAATACCTTTAGCTAAAACAAAACCCATATCGCGACCAATTTCAAATTGCATTAAAGCTAAAGCAATAAAACCAATAACGGTAGTAATGCCGCTAGCTAAAATAGAACTAATAGAAATGCGCAAAGAATCCGCCATCGCTACCACTGCGGTTTTGCCTTTGGCTTTTTGATGACTAAAAGTGTGCAAAAGGAAAATCGAATAATCCATCGCCACCGCCAATTGCAGAATCGCGGCCACGCTGGCAGATAAAAAAGAAATTTCGCCAAAAATTAAATTAGTACCCATATTAATAACGATCGCAATACCCATAACGATCATAAATAGCAACGGTTCAAACCAAGAATTGGTAGTCAAAGCTAAAACTAATAAAATAAAGATCACGCCAAAGATCATAATTTTGGGAATTTCGCTACCCAAGGTTTCGCTCAAAGTTTTATTGTCAAAAGCTGGTCCGGAAATTGCCACTTGATCACCCAATAAATTTTCAATTTCGCTCAAAGCTTGATAAGTAAGTGGATCGGAATCACCAGCGGTGAAAGTGACATCTAATAAAGCATAGCCGTCATGATAATAATCACTTAAATCACGTGCCATCAAAAAATCTTCTGCCACATAGACTTGACTCAAACCATCCAGCCAACTCACGCTATCTACGCCCGCTAAATCAGAAATTTTATCTTTGTAATTTTGGGTTTCATAAATAGAAACATTACTCAGCATCACTCTAGCGGTGCCAGGATAACCGAATTCTTTTTCCATTAAATCGATGCCGCGTTTAGTCGGTGCCCAATCAGGCAGATATTTGGTGAGATCGTAATTCGTTTGTACAAAAAGAAAACTAATAATCGAAGTAATTACAAAAGCAATAAAAAACTTTTCGATTAATTTATTTTTAGTGACAATAAATTGAATCAATTTCTCTACAAAAGGTAGTTTTTCCTTTGGCTTTTTTGCCATAATCTATCTATTATAATCCAAAAAAAATGAAAAATAAGTGGTTAGAACAAAGTATTTTGTTCTTCGTCGTCAATTAAGCGCGGAATAGCTTTCTGCTCACGCCCAGCTGCTAAATCTGCTGGCAATTGCTGCAAAAAAGCCAACATTTGTGGATCTAGTTGGACGTCGGTTAGCTGCAACGGGCGCAACAAGTTTAAACCGCTTAAACAAGTGCCTCGACTAAAAGCCACATAAGTTTGACCGGCAGCAAAAGCACCCCGCTCCAAATCAATAACTAATTTAGGAAAAGTTTTTCCTTGAGCTTTGTGAATAGTAATTGCCCAAGCCAATTTAAGCGGCAATTGAATAAAACTACCGGTAATCTGCCTTTTAATTTTGCCGGCCAAAAGATCAAAATTAGATTCGCTTGTTTCCCAAGTGTGCGAAGCAACTGTCACTTCCACACCATCGTCCAATTGTACAAAAACCATTTTGTTTTTTGTATCAATACTAGTAACTTCGCCAGTGCTACCGTTAACCCAACGACCGTCACTATCATTATTTAAAAACATCACTCGCGCGCCCACTTTCAAAATTAAATTTTCATCGGTAGGGAAGTTGGTTTCATTAAATCTGCCAGAACTTTGAGCGATAAAACGAATGGCTTTGCCGCTCAAATGACTTAAACGTTCCAAATTAATTTTTTGCGCTTGAGCCTTAGTAGTGGTGAGAATAACATAAGAAGGTTCAATATCGTCTAAACTAGAAATTTCCAAAACTCGGTCATTAATGCGAACCAAATCATCTTCCGTGAGGGTGTTGTGACGAATTTGAGTGAGGAAGTCAATAAATTTTTCATCCGTTTGCCGATAAATTTTTTCTAATTCCACATAAGCGAAATTACAAAAATGTTCTTTTTCACGCCAATGCTGAAACACATGGCTGCTGAAAAAATACGGTGTTTCGTAAACTTGACGAAAAGCCGCCTCTTCTTCATGCTTAATTACTGGCGGCAATTGATAAAGGTCGCCAAAAAGAACCATCCGTACACCGCCAAAAGGTAAACGATTACGGCGAATAGTGCGCAAATATAAATCCATTTGATCAAAAAGATCAGCCCGCACCATGGAAATTTCATCCACGATTAAAATTTCCAAACTTTGATAAAGTTTAGCTAATTTAGTTTTTTTTGCCAACTGAGCTTCTTCAATAACCTCCTGTTGTGAAGCGCCTGGCTTCAAACGCAAAAAATGGTGAATAGTTTCGCCGTTCACATTGAGGGCAGCCACGCCAGTGGGAGCCACAACGACCACGTTTTTATCTTGCAATAAAGTCAATGAATAATCTAAAAGTGTTGATTTACCGGTCCCAGCCTGACCAGAGATAAAAACGTGTTTTTCTGTTTTGGTTAAAAGCAAAAGCGCTTTTCCCATTTGCGAATTCAAATTTTGCATAAGCACGAATCAACATTGTAACAGCAAATTTAGGCTTAATAATTCCTAATTAAAAGTTTTTCTTTTTAACGCCGGCGGTGAGATAATGCCAATAAATTTTGCCCAGATTTTTTAAAGTTTGCTTTAAAAAATCTTGGGTTTCCTGATCAAGATTTTTCGCCGCCCCGATCATGGCTTCAATTTGTGAGCGACCGATTTTATTTAATTGCGAAAAATCTTCCACCTTGCTCGCTGAAATAATTTGAAAAAGAGTATCGACAAAAAGAGCTCTTTTTTCTGAAGATAATTGCCCCAACCAAGTTTTCAAAGTTTTATCTAAATACTGACTACCCTTAGAAATTCTGTCTACCAACACAAAGTGATCTCCGTTTATTTGCCAAGAAAACGGATCGTGCTGCATCACTCCAAAACGTTTACTTTTAACAATATCGTAACAAGGATTTGTTTCTAAAAGAATGCCAACGATAGAGGATTGCGGCAAAGTTTTTTTAATTTTCCCACTCATTAATTTTGCCCGCCAACCTTGCCAAAAACCCATTTTGAATCCCGGACCATCGTGATTGTAAACTGCCACCACCTCTTTTTTTACTCGCCAAGGAGCATTGATAATCGAATAAGCGGCTAAAGTGCCACCTTTAGAATGACCACCAACAAAAAGTTTGGTATAGCTTTTGGCAGCCATTTTTTCTAAATAAGCAGCAGCTTCTTTTTGCGCTGGAATCGGATTCAAGTACACGAGATTGAAATCTTCTTTCCAACCGATAATCGTATCATCCGTACCCCGAAAAGCGACGTAAATAGTTTGGGCGTCCAAAACAAAAGTGACGGCGGCAAATTGTTTCTCGATTTTTTTATTAACCTCATTAATATAATTAGTGACACCGAAATTTCGGAAACGCGGATTGGCTACAACTGCCGCCAACAACTTTTTATTACTGCGCGGATCGCGCACATGCTCAAAAATTTGTTCATAATTTTTGAGCGTTTCCTTAAAATCTCCCACAAGTAAAGGACTATTATTCTCTTTCACTTTTGCCAAAGCCCGATCAAAATTTAGATAAGCCAACTGTGATAAAATCAAACTATCCACTTCGTTAAAAGGCAATTGCGACAGGGTGCGTTTTTCTTGTTTCGCATAATCAATAATATTCATCGTTAGCCATTTTAACACAGGAAGTAGAAAAAGATAAATATGCTATAATCAACCTTAGTACAGTTTGGTAGAAGGGATGCTAATGGCAGAGAAAAAAGCCAAAAAATCTAATGCTGGCATAATTGCTGGCGTTGTCGTAGTTCTCCTAATTGCGGTCGCGGTTTATTTTTTCCGTGTGAAAAAGGTAGCCAGCCCAGACGCGCCGACAGCTTTAACTAATATTTCAGAAAACATCACCAATAACATCGTCGGCGGAATTACCGAAGGTAAATTGGCTAAATATTTGCTACACGATCCATTCTTTATGCGCGTGGAGCTCAAAGAATCCGGCATGACTATGGATATGACCTTTGCTAAAAAAGGCGAAACTTTTTATCTTGCCGTGCCAACTTTTGGCATTAAAACTCTCAGCGACGAAAGTAGAAGCTGCCAAATTAATGACGAAGCCAAAACTTATTCCTGCCAAGCGCTCACCGAAGCAGAAGACGAAGCTTTGTTTGATGATGAGGATTTAGCTTATCTAACGCAAAAACCGGTCATCGGCAGCGAAACTATTGACGGCGTCACTTACGAAACAGAAACTTACGATGACAATCTCATCGGTTATTTTGAAGGTGATGCTTGGCGCTATTATCGTGCCGGCGACGACGAAACTTTGGTAAAAGTTTTGGAGTACCAAGAAAACGCCGATAACAGTTTATTCGAAATTCCTGCTGGCTATACGGAAACTAGCAATCCTATGCCTGCGGCTATGAATATCGATTTGTCGCAGATCGAAGGCATGGATCAAATTGATCCTGCGCTTTTGGAGCAGATACAGCAAAGTCTTTAAGAACACGACGGTTTGAAGCTTTTGAAATTGAAGGACTCAAAGATTGCAAAACCTTTGGGTTCTTGGTATTTTTGATCTGCAGGCTAAAGCTTCCGAGCTATAAGGTTTAAGTTGTAAATGACGCTTTTATGATACTTTTGTGCTCTTTTTGTTCGCTTTAATCTAGTCACATTCTGGGTATACTAAGGCAAAATTTTATTTAAACCAGAAAGGTAAAAATGACAAACAAAAATGATAATCCACAATTAACTCGCGGGCAGCAAGAATTTCAAGAAATTATCGAAATTACAAAAGGATTACTCCGTGGTGTAGAAAAAATAGCCGAGGCTCAAACCGATTACGATGAAGGACTAAACATTTTAGCCGAATATCAAAACATTGACCCAGCAAGCTTAGAAACACAAGCTAGAGATTTTATTAACCGCATGAGAATGAAATATCCTATTCTAAAGTGGCTAAAAATTTTAGAAGGATTAAATATAAATAATATTACTCATTTCAGCTCAGCTCCATTACAGATCAAAACCACAAGAAACGAGCTCGATGAAACATTGAGCGATATCTATCCAGCCGCAGCGATTATGTTTTGTGGAGAGGAAGTCGTAAAAAAAGCGATAAAGGAGCATTTTATTCAGCAATCGCAATCAGATTAAATTTTTTAATCTTTAATGACTGGGATGTGTGAAGTCAACTAATGGGGCTTTCATTTTTTGAGGTTATATCCAAAAAGCAGCGGGAATGAAAAAAAGGGGAACTTGACAGTATTACCAAGAGTAACCATATAACCCACAATTTCGGTCAATTGATCCAAGTGCTTCAGCAGCTGTATAATCTCCATCCTCGTATCCATCAATATTTGCTGCAATTATTGCTCTGCAATTCTTTGGGAATCCAGTTTCTCCATAAGTTGGATAGCTATTTGACTTTTTTTCAGAAGAGTATAAGAAAAACAAAATGACACTCAATATTGCTAAAATAATTATTAAAATATTTTTTTTCATATATTTACATTATATCATGTAATCAAAAAACCCTTTTAAATTTCTACTAAATCAATTTTTGATTTACAGATAAGACAATGCAGCTTAAGTCATAAAAAGTTACTGAGGAATAATTTGTTTATCATAAATGTCATTTTTTCCTTTATAATACAAATTATTAGCTGGATAAGTTTAGAAAGACTTGTTTTATGGCTAGCAATAATTTCTCCCAATTTACGAATTTATATTCGTTAAGCAAGACGCTCCGCTTTGAATTAAAACCAATTGGAAAAACTTTGGAAAATATTGAGAAAAATGGTTTGTTGGAAAAAGATCAACATCGTGCTGATAGTTATAAAGTTGTTAAAAAAATTATTGATGAATATCATAAAACGTTTATCGAAAAAGCATTGTCTGGCTTTCAATTAGATAAAGATTCTCTTTCGGAATATTTAGCTTGCTATCGTTTAAATAATAAAGATGAAACACGCGCTGGAAAATTGAAGAAAGCACAAGATAATCTTCGTAAGCAAATTGCTGACCAATTTACGAATGCTGATCAATATAAGATTCTATTTGATGCTTCTTTATTCAATTCCGACAAAAAAGTTGGCCGTGACACTGGTTTACTATCAGATTGGATAGTAAATAATCCACAAATAAAAAATAAAATTGTAGAAGAATTAAAAATAGATTCAGATTTGTCGCCGATATTTAAAGATTTCGAATCTTTCGCAACCTACTTCGTTGGGTTTAACGAAAATCGTAGAAACATGTATTCAGCAGAAGAAAAATCGACGGCAATATCTCATCGACTCATAAATGAGAATTTGCCGAAATTTGTAGACAATATACAAATATTTGAGAAAGTGGCGAACTCTACCGTCTCCGATAAGTTCATAAATTTATGTTCCGATTTCAAGGATTATCTTAGTGTTGAATCTATTGCTAGTTTGTTCAAATTAAACTATTACAGCTCGCTGCTCACTCAATCTCAGATCGATGTTTATAATGCTATTATTGGCGGCCGAACAGAAAAAGAAGGACAGCACAAAATTCAAGGTTTAAATGAATATATTAATTTATATAACCAACAACAGAATAATAAAGATAAAAGATTGCCTAAATTAAAGCCGCTGTTTAAACAGATTTTAAGCGATCGCAAATCTGTCTCTTGGCTACCGGAAGGATTTAAGAGTGATAATGAAGTTCTTGAAAGCATCGAAAAATGTTACCGTGATTTAACTGAAAATGTTTTTGAAGATAAAAAAGAACGCCACTCATTGAAAAACCTAATATGTAATTTAGGAGATTACGATTTAAACAAAATATATATTCGTAATGATGACCAACTTTCTGAAATTTCTAAACAAATGTTTGATGATTATAGTATTATACGGCGTTCAATCGAAGTTAATTTTGAACGCGATAATCCTAAAAAGCCAAAGGAGAGCGTAGAAAAATACGAAGAGCGCAAACAGAAATTTGTGAAGGCCGAAGCGACTGATAAGTTTCCTGCGCAAGTTGAAGTCTTTGATGAAGACGTTCCAGTGGGCACATGGAATACGACCTATATTTCTACCGCTCTTGACGTTACAACGAAAAAAGAGTATATTAAACGAGTTGATAATTTAATTGACGCTGTAAAAAAAGCG
>JAUNST010000009.1:9266-23752 GCA_030539095.1 bacterium | reverse complement strand
ATGACGAAGATGTGGCAGAAATCACTCGCCGGCAAATCACTTTTAAAGACGGCAAAGTAGTAAAAGATACGGCGGCGAGCATATGATCGTAGAAATTCTTAAGCTAGCTTTTAAATCGATCTTCGTCAACCGTTTACGCGCTTTCTTGACTATGCTCGGCGTCATTATTGGCGTCGCTTCAGTTGTGAGTTTGTCTGCTATTGGCTCCGGCGTCACCGCTTATATTGAGGAACAATTCGACTCTCTCGGAGCCAATACTATTTATCTAGTGCCAGGAGGAAGCGACGCCGACGCCGAGCAAGCGGAAGCTTTTACAGCCATGCTCGGCAGCAGTACCTCTATGACTTTAGCCCCGGATGACTTGCGGGTGGTTAGTCGGCTAAAGGAATACGTTAAATCCGTGACGCCATTTGTTGATCTATTTACTACGCTTACTTATCGCTCGAATAAAAAACAAGCTGCCGTTTTTGGCACTTCCGACAATCTGCTAGAATCGCTTAATTTAAAAGTTGAAAAAGGTGATTTTTTCGACAGCGGTGCTGTCACTAAAAAAGATCACGTAATTTTTCTCGGCCACAATATCGCAGAGGATTTATTCGATCAAATAGACCCAATCGGTAAAAAAGTGAAACTTGGAGAAAAAACTTTCACTGTTATCGGTGTCGCTCAAGAATACGGCAGTGGTGCGGCTTCCGCTCCGTATGACGATTGGTCATACATTCCTTACACCGTTGCCTTTGACTTAAATAATAATACCGAAATTAGTGAAATTATTATTAAAGCCCAAAGTACTGAAAAAATTTCCGCGACTAAAAGGGCTATTGAAAAAGCTTTGGTGGAAAGAGGTAGGCTCAAAGCGAACGAATTTACGGTCATGGATCAGCAATCCATTCTAGATACGATCAACGATATTTTAGGTGTTCTCACAATTGGGCTTTCTGGCATTGCCGCCATTTCTTTAGTTGTGGGCGGAATCGGCATTATGAATATTATGCTTGTGTCCGTCTCCGAGCGCACTAAAGAAATTGGTTTACGCAAAGCGCTAGGCGCCACGCCAAAATTAATCTTATTGCAATTTCTTTTTGAAGCCCTCTTTTTATCTGTAGCCGGTGGTTTAATTGGTTTAATTCTAGCTCAAATCTTAGTTGTACTTTTAAACAATTTCTTTCCCGCCCTTATTACCATTCAGGCGGTCTTGCTGGCTTTAGGAGTTTCTCTAAGCGTAGGTTTAATTTTCGGTGTGGCGCCAGCCAGAGCAGCAGCTAAATTATCGCCAATCGAAGCTCTGCGTTACGAATAAAAATAGTTAACTTTGCATTTTTACATCAAAGTGACCTATAAAAATTTTGCCCCCTTTTTGTCATAATGTTGTCATATTTGTGTGGATAATAATATATAGGAAGAAGAGATCGCTTTGCTAGCAAGCGTCTCTTTTTTTGTATTAATTATTATTCAGAAAGGATTTTTATGCCGACAAAAGACATAAAAACGCACGCGGACGAAGAGAAAAAGGCAAAGAAAGCGTATAAAGACTTTACTTCTCTCAAGGCTTGGCAACGAGGTCATGAGCTAAATCTAGAATTAGCTCAGGTTTTAAATGAATACCAAAGTGATCCGGAAACTGGAACTTGGTGCCAGACAGTACAAAAGTCTTTAATCAATAGTTGTATCCAACTTATGGAGGCTTATCGTAAAGTGCAAGCCTGGGACAAAGTTCGGCGATATGAACAAGCGCTTTTTTATATCAACGAAGCTTATTACCAACTTTTTCTTGGCCAAGAACTGGGGTTATGGGAAATAACGGATTTGCTAACAGCAGTCCAAGATTATTATCAGTTGACTTATGCAACCCTGCTTCGTTTTATCGAAAATAGCGGCATCGGTAAAAAAGCGAAACAAGCCAAAAAAGTTTCTGCTAAAAAAGAAGTTGCGCTAGAGACTACAACGCCTGAAGAATAATCACGTCTTTGCTCTTGACAAAAGAACAAAAACAGGATAACGTTAGTGACGTTTTGATTAATTATTGCAGGCGACAACCAGCGGTTGTCGCCTGCAAGGCTCCTCAATAGAAAGAAAGGTAAATATGGCTGATAAAACCAGCAAAACAGATAAACTTGAAAAAACTCTTAGAGAAAAAAGTGACGACGCTTCATTACAAGAAAAGCAGAAACTGCAAGCAGTAGACGCCGCCATGGCCCAAATTGAGAAACAATTTGGCAAAGGTTCGATTATGAAAATGGGTGATAGTCTTAAGAATATGGCTACCATTCCAGTCATTTCCACCGGTTCTTTAGCTCTCAATTTGGCTTTGGGCATAGGCGGTTTTCCTAAAGGCAGAATCGTGGAAGTATACGGACCAGAAGCTTCCGGTAAAACTACTCTTTGTTTGCACGCGATCGCCGATGTGCAAAAAAAGGGCGGTGTAGCAGCATTTATTGACGTTGAGCATGCGCTTGATCCCGTGCGCGCTGCGGCTATCGGTGTTGATTTAGAAAAAATGATTATTTCGCAACCAGATTATGGCGAGCAAGCTTTAGAAATTGCTGAAACTCTTATTCGTTCTGGCGGCGTGGACATTTTGATTATCGATTCAGTGGCAGCCTTAGTGCCTAAGAGCGAGATAGAAGGCGATATGGGCGATCCACAGATGGGCACTCATGCTCGCTTGATGTCGCAAGCGATGAGAAAGCTAACAGCGGCTATTAACCGCACTAAAACTTTGGTGATTTTCACCAACCAAATTCGAATGAAGATTGGCGTTATGTTTGGCAATCCAGAGACCACCACTGGCGGTCAAGCTTTAAAATTTTACGCTTCTCAGCGTTTAGACATTCGTAAAATTGGCAATATCCAAGAAAACGACAAAATTGTTGGCAGTCGCCATCGCGTCAAAGTGACTAAAAATAAATTAGCGCCGCCATTCAGGGTGGCCGAATTTGAAATGGATCAAAACGGCATTTCTTGGGTAAGCGATTTAATCGATGTGGGCGTGGAATACGGTATTATCGAAAAAAGCGGTAGCTTTTACAAATATCAAGGCGAAGTCTTATCTCAAGGTAAAGAAGGAGCTAAAAAAGAATTAGCTGCTAATGCTCCACGGATGAGAGAAATTGAAAAAGCGATTTGGGCAGAAATAAAAAAGCGCAATAACTTATAAATTGATAACAAAAAAGAACGCTCTTAGTTTGGACATAGGCTAGAAATTGCGGTTAAACTAATTTCTAATAACCAAACAAAAGCGTTCTTTTCTACTCACAATCAATCTCATTGTATCACAAGTTGAGAATTTGTCAAATTTATGCTAACATGAACAGATGCAAATTCGTCAACTTTCTGATTGTCATTTTCGCAATCAAACGATTTTAGTTCGAGTTGATTACAATGTACCTCTGGTAAAACGAAAAGGCAAACTAACCGTTGGCGATCCGCGGCGCATTCGCGCCAGTTACGCCACCGTTAATAAACTTCTCGCTCAAGGTAATAAAGTTGTCCTTTTAACCCATCTTGGTCGTCCGTCCGCCAGCGACTATAAACGTTTTTCTTTACAACCAGTGCTAAATTTTCTTGAAAAAGATACTCACTGGCAGTTGAAATTTTTAGCTGATCCTTTTGCTAAAGAAGCTAAAAATTTCATTGATGCAGCTCCACAAGAAAGTGTAATTTTGGTAGAAAATTTACGTTTTGGAGAAGGGGAAAAGAAAAACAAACCGGCTTTTGCCAAAGCTTTAGCAAAATTAGGCGATGGCTACGTCAACGATGCTTTTTCTGCTAGCCATCGCGCCCACGCCTCAATCGTTGGCATCCCAAAGTTTTTGCCTGCCTGTGCTGGAGAATTTTTGCGCGGAGAATTAAAAGCACTAGAATCAATTCTCAACCATCCGAAAAGACCTTTAATCGTTATTGTTGGCGGCGCAAAAATTTCCGATAAAGTTGATTCAATAGTTAATTTGGCAAAAATCGCCGACGCCATTTTAATTGGCGGCGGCGTAGCTAATAATTTTTTCAAAGCCGTCGGCCTAGCTGTTCAAAAATCATATCTGCAAGATGCTCCTGCAGATTTAGCCAAAGTTGGCTTAAATTATGTAGACATCGCCCAGGATATTATCGAAGATAATTTGGGCGAGCGCTTATTAAAAGACGGTTATATCCCTTTGCCAAAAATTATTTATCCTGTAGACGTGATCGCTGCTAAAACTCCGGATTCAAAAAATACGCAAATCATCGATTTAACTTCGGCGACCAAAGTTCAAGCTCCAGACGATTTAATGTATTTAGACATTGGTCCCAAGACAGTTCGTCTTTATAAAGAGTTGATCACTCAAGCAAAAACTGTTTTTTGGAATGGTCCGATGGGCTATTTTGAAAAGCCGGCTTTTGCCACTGGCACCAAAAGTATCGCTCGAGCGGTTTCTAAAAGTTCCGCCTTTACTTTAGTCGGAGGAGGTGATACACTAGCTGCCCTGGAAGAATTTAAGTGTCTTAAAGGTATTGATTATTTAAGCCTAGCCGGCGGAGCCACTTTAGAATTTTTGGCAGGTAAAAAATTAGTCGGCTTGGCGGTTTTAGAAAAAAAAGATGAATCTTAGCGATCTTTCTTCAAACTCATATTTGAGTGAACAAAAAAAAGAAAATTTGCGTGAAGAAACAATTTATACTATTAGTAAGATCCTTAAGTTTTTATTAGAAAATGCGGCTTCTTTCCTTAAGTCAATTCTCAAAGCCTTACTCGATGCTCTTAAAATGTTTTTTCAATTCTAAAAAAGGCGCCCATAGCTCAATTGGTTAGAGCACCAAGCTTAGACCTTGGCGGTTTGGGGTTCGAGTCCCTGTGGGCGCACTTTTTAAGGAGTTTCTACCTGATCGACAATTGTCTTGCAATAAAGATATTTACCTTTATCCAAAAGTTGATCGGCTAAATTTTGATCAGCTTTTGCTTCTGGCGTAGCAGCCGCCGTGGCTTGCAAACTTTGCCATAAATTTTCACCGCGCTGAGCCACTGTTACTAAACCGCTGCCAAAGTTTGCCATAAACTGGTTGATTTTGTCCTGGTCTAGATTTACTGCTTCAGTTTTTCCGTTCAAACTTGCCAAAGGCAAGCTAATACAACTATGCAACTCTTCTCTAGTAAAATAGTGCCAACCAAAAAATCCCACTAAAGCCAGCAATACAATTTGCAATAGGAATCTCAAAACTCGCATAACTTAAAAACCAATTTGTAATTCGCTCATGCCTACCACCGCCAAAATCAATCTCCAAATAGCAAAAGCGGCTCCCACAATCAGTAAACCGATAGCGGCAAAAACAATCTGATTACGCGCTTTGTCTTTTTTTGCCGCCTCGCCGCCAGAAGTAATCATAGTGATTCCGCCCATCACCAAATAAACGAAGCAGGCGATAGCGGCTACTAAAAACAACACTTGCGCGCCAAAATTAAAAACTTCCATCCAGTCAAAAGTGCTACTGGTTTCGTCATAAATGTTCGATTCTAAAAGCAAATTAGAACCTTCTCCGATTTGACCCAAACTGGCTGCTTGTACTTTAGAAATTAAATTAAACATAAAATCCTTTATCCTATTTAATAGTCGGATTAACAATATAATTTGCGTCGCCAAAAAATTGTTGACCAATCCAGCCCGAAATCATATAGGCAAAAGCCACTAAAGCCAGACCAAGCGCGCTCCAAAGAATTCTCTTCATCGCTTCAGCAAAAGCTTTAGGATCTCTACCTTGATTAATAATTTTAACACCAGAAGTGATAATAGTAATCAAAAACCAAATACCAGCTGCCACAGTTAGCAGACTAAGAATATTATTGATAAAATTAATCGGACTATCTAAACCGCCGCTACCAGAAGTAACTTCACCATAAGTTTTGCCGCCGCCTACAGGGTCAATTTCACCAAAAATATCATCTGCAAAAACCGGTTTGACGAGTAAATTTTTCATATTTTATGGCGTCGCTCCTGTACTAGCTTCATTAATAGTTGGATTTAATAAATAATCGCCGCTACCAAAAAGCGTGCCGCTGACAAAGCCAGTGATCAAATAAGCTAAGGCTACCAAAATTAACCCCACAACACCCCAAACAATGCGTTTCATTTGATCAGAGAAATTCTTTGGATCCTGACCGCCAGTGATAATTTTAATACCAGCCAAAACAATGTTAATAAAAAGCAAAAGAGCGGCGATAAAGGTGATGAAAGTGATGACTGAATTTAACAATTTCGTCGGCCCTTGACTGCTTAAATCGCCATATTCTGTCACAATGGCTGGAGTTTCAATTTCGCCATAAGCATTTTCATCGGTAAGAGCCAAATGCAAAAAACAGACTTTAACAGAACTTCTTTTTAGTCTTGTGGCGCCCACTTCTTCACGGCAATAAGCTGTCATACTTTTAGAGTGTGGCGTTTCACAAACACCACTGCTATTTGGGCAGGAAGCAAATTCTAGATCTGCGATGGCTGAACCATAAGTGTTGCTACAAGTCATAGCAGAACAAAGAGGGGCACTAGCTAGACATTGATTGTAAGTTTTGCAATTATCGTCGTTGCTAACATTTCGACAGAAGCAGCCGCTGGCAGCGCTATAATCACAACAATCAGCTTGAGCTTGAATCAAAGAAAAGCTACTTAAGGTTAGAACAAAGGCGCCTAAGAGTATAAGTAATTTTTTCATAGAATCGTCAATCCTGTGATTGTTTCAATAATCTGTACGATCCAATAGGCAGCTAGCATAATCGCTAAACCAATCACGCCGGTAGTCAAATATTGTTTGACGCTGCTAAGCGCTTTTTGCTTATCGCCCATGAAAACTAGCTTGTAACCAGAATAAATAATTAAGGCAAAAAAAACTACACCACCAGCAATAAAAAGGTAGCGCACGATCACATTAACAAGATCACTCGTACTTAGATAACGATCAGAAACACGTTCTCCTGTGTTGCTATTAAGCAAAAAGTCATCAAAAAAATAATACTTTTCAGCAGCGAGAATGGAAGTTGCATTTATAAAGCCAAAACAAAGAATTAAGCCCAGCAAACAGCTCCATTTTTTCATAATTCGATTATATCATCTTTTGCCTTTTTTTCCATTATAATAGTGATTCATGGGTAAATTCGAAATTAATCCGGCGGAAAGTCAACTAGTGGCGCGCCTGCGCCAGGGCCAAAGTCGGGCGGTTGAACAGTGGTACCATCTTTATCAAAAACGCCTATTGCGTTTAGTGCAGGCGCGCCTGCCATCTATTCAAGACGCTCAAGACGTTACTCAAGAAATTTTTATCAATTGTTTGCAAAATTTAAGCAACTTTTCTGAACAAAGTTCGCTTTGGACTTGGATGTGCTCAATTGCCAAACACGAGATTGCAGATTACTATCGTAAACTTTATGCAAAAAAAGTCTTGCAACTACTACCGCTCTCCGATTTTTTGCCAGTCAACAACTTACATTCTTCAACAGAATTAGCAGAGAAGCTAGAATGCGTCTGGCAAAAAATCGGCGGCTATTATAGAGAACTTTTAATGCAAAAATATCTTGATCAAAAGAAAGTCGCACAACTAGCGCGCGCGCAAGGCAAAACGGAAAAAGCGATTGAGAGTGAACTTTTTCGCGCGCGCCAAGCCTTTAAAGAAGCTTTTAACGAATTAGAAGATTAAAAATTCATGGCAAACGAAAAAGAATTTTTACAGCAATTGAAAAAAGAAGCTAAACAACAAGTAGTTTTGGAGTCGGCGCATCTTTTCCCGCACTTTCAACGTTTCACCGCTTGGACTTGGAATCATGCTTGGCAAGTTTGGCTACTTTTGTCACTTGTCGCCGCTTTTATTTTCGAAAAACAATGGGGAAGATGCGGATGAAAAAAACGCAACTACTTAATTACAGCTTTTCTTTTATTTATGTTCTGGGCAAAGTCACTCTCGGACTTTTGTTGCATCCTTACCAAACCATGCTATCCTTGGTGCGGGAAAAATTTTTTCTTTGGTTAACCTTAGCCCCAACAATCATTTTTTTCGTCCTTACACTATTGTGGCGAGCTATTTTCCGTCCTTTAATTTTGCTTTTTTTTCAAGCTAATTGCCCGCTCATGATTGCCAAAACCAGCGTTTTATTTTTCTGTTTGTTTTGGCAAATCGCCCTTTTATATTTATTATGTAAATTCATTGTTTTAATTAAAGAAAGCAAATTATGACTATTCCCAATCACCTCGTTCTTATTCCCGATGGCAATCGCCGTTGGGCGCGCGCTCATAATTTACCAGCTGTCATGGGCCATCGGCAGGTTGTAGAAAAAGTTTTTCCAAAATTAGTAAAAAAAGCCATTACCATGGGCATTTCTTACTTTACAATCTGGGGTTTTAGCACAGAAAACTGGCAGCGCAGTCAAGAAGAAATCGACGGTTTACTACAGCTTTTTGATTTATTTTTCGACCAATATGGTCAACGTTTAGACGAACAAGATGTAAGAATTGTTTGTATTGGTAGACGCGATAATTTAGAAGCAAGTTTGCTTAAGAAAATTACCACTTGGGAGGAAAAAACTAAAAACAATAAAAAAATGCAGCTAACGATTGCCTTTAATTATGGCGGGCGAGACGAAATTGTGCGAGCAATCAACAAAATTCTCAGTGAAAACAAACTTAAACAAATTGATGAAGCAAACTTTGCTCAATACTTAGACACGGCTGTGACAGCTATGCCAGACCCGGATTTAATTATCCGCACCTCTGGAGAACAAAGACTTTCTGGCTTAATGAGCTGGCAAGCAGCTTACAGCGAACTTTATTTTAGCCAAAAAACCATGCCAGAATGGACAGAAAAAGATTTAGAAATTGCAATTGATGACTTCCAACAGCGAGAACGACGTTATGGTAAGTAAAAACAAAACTACAATCGGTGTTTTTGGCGGTAGCTTTAGTCCGGTCCATTTAGGGCATCAACAAGTGACGCGTGCAGTTTTGGAGCAGGGGATTGTTGAGCAAATTTGGCTCTTACCTTGTAAAAAACACACTTTTGGTAAAACAATGCAAGATACAAGCGAACGTTTGAGGTGCTTAAATAAACTTATTATAGGTCTACCAAAAGAAATGCGAACAAAAGTGCGGATAGAGAAGTGGGAGCTTGAGCAAGAAGCTTTGAGCATATCTTACCAAACGCTTTTAGCGCTTAAGCGCCGCCAACCAGAATTTGCTTACAAATTCATTATTGGCTCGGATCAAGTGCAAGATTTTCCGCTTTGGCACGATTATCAAAAGCTGCTCCGCGAATTTGAGGTTTTAGTTTATCCGCGAGTCCCAGATCTTCAACCAAAACTTTTACCCGGCATGATTTTTTTGCAGGATTTGCCCACTGTTAACATTTCTTCTACTCAAATTCGTCAGCTTCAAGCCGCTGGCGACGAAAGTTGGCGACAGCTGGCAATTATTTAAGTATCAACTCGACGGGAACGTGATCGCTGCCCAAAAACTGCGAAAGAATTTCGCATGATTCTACCCTATTAAAAATAGTTTTTGAACAAAAAAAATAATCAATGCGCCAACCAACATTACGTTCGCGGGCGCGCGTTTTATAGTCCCACCACGTATAAGCGATTTCTTGCTGATGGCGCGCGCGCCAAATATCAACAAAATTACTTTTTATAACTTCGTCCAGCCACGCGCGCTCTTCTGGCAAAAAACCAGTGGTTTTTTGATTAGCCTTTGGTCTGGCTAAATCAATTTCTTGATGAGCCGTATTGACGTCGCCACAAAAAACCACTGGTTTAGTATTTTCTAGTTCCTGCGCATAACGCAAAAATTCTTGATAATAACGCAATTTATAAGCCAAACGACTTGGTCCCATACCGCCGTTAGGAAAGTAACAATTAAGCAAATAAAATTCACCTAAGTCTAGGACAACTAATCTGCCTTCATCGCTTAAAAAATCTGGCGGAGTCAGCCTATTTAAACTTATGTTCTGTTTCACTAAAATCAAAGTGCCAGAGTAGCCAGCTTTTTCGCCGAAGCACCAAAACTCATCGTAGCCAGCTAAAATTGGCAACAGTTGCTGATGAGTTTTTGTTTCCTGAAGACAAACAATATCTGGATCAGTCAATTTTATTTGCTTCGCAAAATCTTTTTTTAAAATAGCTCTTAAACCATTAACATTCCAAGAAACAATTTTTGTCATTGATTAGCGCCACAGCACTTTTTATATTTTTTGCCGCTGCCGCATGGACAAGGATCATTCCGCCCAACTTTTGCAGTCCGCTTTATATTTTCAACATTGTTTGCTGTTATCGGTTTACGTTCAGCTTGTTTTGCTAAAGCAGCAGCCAAGCTGCCGGCATCATGCCGAGCGGCTGGCGCCGGTTTTGCTTTTTCCATCTTTGTTTCGGCGGCGCTAGATAAATCAGCTGTTGTGTCACTAGTGCCGTTAAGTTGCATCGCCTCTTGCCGTCGCGCCAGTTCTTCTTGCCGTTGCAGCATCACTTCTGGATTAATTTGAACTTTAAAAATTCTTTCTACTACATTTTGGCGAATCGCTTGCATTAATTTTTCAAAAAGAGTAAAAGCTTCTTGCCGGTATTCTGCCAAAACAGTATTTTTATCGCCGCGCATCCAAATCCCCTGGCGCAGATCTTCAATCGCGTCTAAGTGATCCATCCATAATTCGTCAATCGTACTGAGCATGACTTGCTTTTCGATTTCGCGCGCGATTTCCTGGCCAACGGCCTCTTCGCGCGCTTGATAGGTTTTGCGTAAAAGGGCTTGTAATTCAGCGATAGTTTTTTCTTGATCAGTATTAACTTTTTGTAATTGTTTCTCTAGGTTTTGTTGCGACTGAGGATCGAAAGGAATAATTTTAAGCAAATCATGAATGATTTTCTTTGTTTGAGCAGTGGCAGATAAATCTGTTGCCTCTATACCAGCTTGGTTTTGTACAAAAGCGGCTTGAACAATTTGTGCTACTGCTTCATCTAAATAACCCAAGATTTCCGAGCTTAAAGTTTGTTCTGCTTCTTTAGCTTCATTAACAGTAGTCTCTGCCAAATCCCTAGTAGAAAGTTCCAAAAATTTCCGTCTTTGGCGATAAATAATCTCCCGCTGTTTATTCATCACGTCGTCGAACTCAACCAGACGTTGTCTTTGATCAAAAAAGAAGCCTTCAACTTTAGTTTGCGAAGCTTCAATTGTCTTACTAACCATATTGGCCTCGATGGGTTGACTTTCCGGAATTTTCAAAAAGTCCATCAATTTAGCCACTTGTTCACCGCCAAAAATACGCATGATTTCGTCTTCCAAAGCGATGTAAAAACGAGAGGAACCAGGGTCGCCTTGTCGCCCAGCGCGCCCGCGCAGCTGATTGTCTATCCGGCGAGATTCGTGTCTTTCCGTGCCCAAAATAGCTAAACCACCAGCTTGAACGACAATTTCATTCTGTTTTTGCCATTCCTGCAAAGCTTTTTGATAGGCTTTCAAATCATAATGTTCAGGCTTAATACTTGGCGGCAAGTTAAGTGAACTCCACAAATTCGCATCCGCTTTTTTAGCGCTTTTGCGCGCATCCGCTTTTTTACGTTCGCTTTCTTCCAAACGGAAATCTTTGATTTCCGGTTTGGCCCCGCCCAAAACGACATCGACGCCACGCCCAGCGATATTCGTGGCGACGGTGATGGCGCCTTCGGCGCCAGCCCGGGCGATAATAAAGGCTTCCTTTTCATTGTTTTTTGCGTTTAAAACTTCGTGAGCAATGCCTTTTTTGCGCATTAAATCAGAAATCAATTGATTATGATAAATTGAGCGTGTACCAATCAAAATTGGCTGCCCGGTGGCATGAATTTCTTCCACCTCTTTTACCAAAGCACTGTATTTAGCGGCTGCCGTTTTATAAACAATATCTGAACGATCCTGACGTTTAACCGGTTTATTGGTGGGGACTACTAAAACATCCATTTTATAAATTTTACGGAACTCTTCAGCTTCGGTAGCTGCAGTTCCAGTCATGCCTGCAATTTTATGGTAGAGACGGAAATAATTTTGTAGCGATATAGTCGCCAAAGTGCGTGATTCTTGTTGGATTTTCACCCGCTCTTTTGCTTCTATCGCCTGATGCAAACCGTTTCCATAGCGCCGCCCATACATCAATCGTCCGGTATGCTCGTCAACGATAATGACTTGATTGTCGCGGACAATATATTCTTTATCTCGCTGATAAAGTGTCTGTGCACGCAAGGCATTTTCCATATAGTGAATAGTTTCGAAGTTCTCCTCGTAAAGATTCTTAACGCCCAGTTTTTGTTCAATTCTTTTTACGCCCAGATCAGTGAGAGTGGCCGTTTTGGCTTTTTCGTCCAAAGTAAAATCGGTATCCTTAGCCAAGCTAGTAACCATAGCTGCAAATTTTAAATATTTATCCGTCGGTTCACTATCTGGAGCGGAAATAATCAAAGGCGTCCGGGCTTCATCAATTAAAATAGAGTCGGCTTCATCTACGATAGCATAAAAATGCGGTGTATCAGTTCTTTGAACCATCATTTTTAAATCTGGAACCATATTGTCCCGCAAATAATCAAAGCCAAATTCATTGTTAGTGCCGTATAAAATATCGCATAAATAAGCTTGCTGACGAGTGATCGGCACAAAATGTTCTAAACGCTCATCGCCACGATCTTCTCCCTGGACGCTAGGATCATACATTTTTGCCTGGTCATGAATAATGACGCCAGTTTTTAAGCCCAAAAAACTGTAAATTGCCCCCATCCAGCCAGCGCCTACTTCTGCTAAATAATCATTAACAGTAACTAGATGTACACCTTTCTCCAGTAGAGCGTTTAAATAAAGCGGGCAAGTGACAGTGAGAGTTTTTCCTTCACCGGTTTTTTGTTCAGTAATTTTGCCATTATGCAAACCGATACCAGCTAGAAGTTGGACATCAAAATGCCGCAAACCCAAAGTTCTGCGAGAAACTTCACGCACCGTGGCAAAAGCCTCTGGCAAAATACTGTCCAGGACTTCTTTTTCGCTTTTGCCGTTATCTAGTTCTTGTTTGATGATAGCTTTAAACTTATTAGTTTGCTCAGCTAATTTTTGATCGCTCAAGGCTTTAATCGAGCTTTCCCAATCGTTAATTTGCTCAACAATGAGATGATACTTTTTTAAAGTTTTTTCGTTTTCATCAAACAAATGATTTAAAAATTTCCACATAACCAAAAGCTCACCTTCAGCTTATTTTTTTAATGCTAATTACTCAGAACCACTTTTATTTTTTAAATTCGCGGCAGTATTTTAAAACTGCATCCGCGTATTTTTCGTGATTTAAAACAAAATTTAAATGGGCGATAAAGTAATTTTCTGGATCACCAGTAGTCATCCATTGACCCTTAGCTCGGGCAGTAAGAACCTTAGCTTTTTTTGCTAGCTTATCAATTGCGTCGGCTGTCCATAGTTCATTATCTTTACCCAATTCGTCACTCTTCAAAAATTCAAAAATACTTGGGCGTAAAAGATATCGTCCATAGGAAGCCAAGTTGGAAGGAGCTTCTTCAAACTTTGGTTTTTCGATAACTGTTTCCACCTCTTTGTTTGAATTAGCTTTAAACTTCACGGCGCCATACTTTTCAATAGCTTTTCCCTCAACTTCTTGCACACCAATAATTGCCTGCGCATCGGGATTTTCTTCGAAAGCATCCACCAAAGCCTTGGCTGTGCCTACTTCACCAAAAACCACATCGTCGCTGTAAAGCGCCAAAAAAGCTTCTTCATTAATTAAAAAATCTCTGGCTGAAGCAATTGGTGAACCGTTACCGTATGGCAAAGCCGGATCTTGAGTAATAACCACAATTTTTGGATAATCCAAAACATGTTGCACCGGCTCATAGCGATCCTCTTTTCCTTGACTCGCTAATTGTTTGCGAATACGATTCACACCATTATTAAAATAGTCTTCGTAAATTGGTTTTCCCTCTGGCGTAGCTACAATGATAATTTCTTCAATACCAGCCTGGACGCATTCTTCAACTACAAGTTGCATAATCGGCCGATTGCCCAAGGGCAACATTGCTTTCGGAATTGTTTTCGTGATCGGTAAATAACGACTAGCAAAACCAGCATCGGTAATCACTGCTTTTCTTACTTTAGACATTCATTTCCTTTCTTTCCTCGAACTGGCGACTATTATATAGTATAAAGTTACTTTCTACCATTAACTTTGTCGCTTAATTTCATCCCATAATTTTCCGCCGAGACAGCGTGAACAGAGCCCATCATTTTTTTCCGGTCAACACCATAAAGGCATTCCGCTTTTTGAGCAATTCTTTGTTGCAAGCGTCTGGCAGCGATGGGGTTACTTTTTAAATCGTCGTTTTGCGCTTGCATCATTAAGTCTTTGAGTTTCATTTTATCTGCTGTAGTTTGACGGCTCGATTGTTCTCTGACTGTTACGTCTACACCGCCAACCACTTTCTTTTGATTAACATTAAAAGTTCGTGAATTAGAAAATCCGATTTTACTATT
>JAUNST010000009.1:0-9250 GCA_030539095.1 bacterium | reverse complement strand
AAGTGGCGCGAAAACTCATCTTATTCTCCTAAAACTTTCTCTGCTAGAGTTAAGCGCCGCAAAACCGTTTCTTTGTCCAAAACCGCCATAGTTTCAAAAAGAGGCGGCGTTGCTTTTTTGCCAGTCACTGCCACGCGCAGCATCATGAAATATTGACTTTTTTTGTAATTTTTATCTTCTGTGAGCTGGCGAATAGTGCGCTCAATTTCCTCTTTAATCCAACCAATTGGTTCCAAAAAAGCTTTAGTTAAGCTCAGTTGCTGTTTTACCGTTTCCACGTCTGCTTTTTTAAGCAATAAAGTGCGATTTGGAGTAAAGTCTTGCCAGAAGAAATCTGTTAATTCGGAAAAATCTGCCAAAGTCACCAAGCGTTCATAAACTAAAGGTAGAATTTCGTTCATTTTGGCGATAGGGAAGCCTTCCGGAACAAAATTTCCGCCAAGCAATTTTTTCGCTAGCTCATCCATGCCTTTTTTAGCCACCAAATCGCGAATATAATAACCGTTATACCAGTTTAATTTCTCCAAATCGAAAACTGGACCAGTTTTTTGTACTCTCGATAAATCCATTACTTTCAAAAATTCGTCTAAAGAAAAAACGTCTTTTCCTTGCGGATGTGACCAACCCAAAAGAGCGACAAAATTGATTAAAGCCTCTGGCAAATAGCCTTTTTCTCGATAGGAAAGGATAGAGACGTCGTTTTTGCGTTTAGACATTTTGCTATGATCTTGATTTCGAATCAATGGCATATGAGCAAAAATTGGCGGTGTCCAGCCAAAAGCTTGATAAAGCAGTAAGTGTTTAGGCGTAGAAGAAATCCATTCTTCGCCACGCAAAACATGAGTAATTTTCATCAAATGATCGTCCACTACTACCGCTAAATGATAAGTTGGATAGCCGTCCGCTTTTAATAAGACTTGGTCATCGATTAAATCGGATTTAAATTCCACTTTATCGCGAATTAAATCTGTCCAGGCAATAGTTTCACCCTTTGGCACTTTTAAGCGGATCACGTAAGGTTCACCGGCAGCCAGTTTCTCCGCTACTACTCTTGGGTCGGCATCGCGCCAGCGACCATCATAGCGCGGCAATTCGCCGCGCGCAATTTGGTCGCGGCGCATCTGCTCCAATTCTTCCTTAGTAGCGAAACAATAATAAGCAACGCCCTTATTAATCAATTCTTGAGCGTATTTTTTATAAAGATCCAATCTTTTTGATTGATGATACGGAGCATACGGACCACCTTTAGTACCGCCTTCGTCATAATCAATTCCCAGCCATTTTAAACCTTCGTAAATCTTTGCTTCTGCTTCTGGAACAAAGCGCGCGCGATCAGTGTCTTCGATTCTCAAGACAAACTGCCCACCGCACTGTCGCGCCAAAGCCAAATTAAATAAAGATAGCCAAGCTGTGCCAATATGGGCAATGCCGGTAGGTGAAGGAGCAATTCTGGTTCTATTCATATAGAGCTTATTATAATACAAAAAAATTAGTCTTGAGATTTAAAGTCATCACTGGCTTTGCAACATATTTGGATGCAAAGCTTGAACATAGGCCAGGAAACCATTCTCGCCGTAAAAAACGTAAATTGGTAAAAGATATTCTTGCTCTTGATGAGACTCGTAATAACCTAGAGCCACTTTTTTAATGACAGCATTTTTTACTTGTCGTGGATTTACCACATAAGCCGCACCGGCTTGCAAACTTTGCCAGGCATCGGCGACGGTTTTTAGATTGTAAGTACCTTCCACATTAGTATCGATACGATAATAATAGTCCTCTAGTTCTACAACAACGTCTTGATTTTCATAATCGCGCCCCACCACGCCGTAAATACTGGAAACATTATTAGGACCAAAAAAACCGTAAGTACTCGGCTCATCGTTCATATAACCAGCAATCGGTTTGCGCGGTAAGCTAACGGTCACAAAATCTGCTTCCAAAATACTGTCTACCAGTTCCAGCTGATTACCAACTCTTTTCGCGTATTCCACCGTTGCATCCGTATCACTTAAATCAGTTGGTAAAATTCCAGCTTTAGAAAGATAATTTTTCACTGCGGCAATGGCGCTAGAACGATCTGGTAAATAGCGTTCACCATTTATTTTGGTGAGAGCAAAAATATTATCAACGGTTAAATAGTCAGTGGTTAAGGTAACAAACATGGTTTTTAAATCGATTTCCAAGTTTTCTTTTAGTGGCGGTCCAGGATAAGTAAAGAGATAAGTTCGGGAGTCCAAAATTTTTGGATCATCCGGAAATTCCAAGTTTGTAGCAATTTTTTGCGCTTCGTTTTCAGCGTTAAGGGAATAATTCAGCGGACTTAATTTGTAAACCGGAATAATCCCTTGTTGTCCGAAACTAGGCCAACCAGTGTTTTTTTTCAAATTAACACCGTCAATAGCCAATTCATAACTTTGCGGTTTAACTGAAGTCAATTGCGAAGGAAAAGTAATTGCCGGCAAAGCGCCAAAAGCGTAATCTGGAGTAATAATTGTCTGAGTTGCTTGATTAGCGTTTTTTGGTCGCGAATTTGCGTAAATTTTGGCAGCAATCTGCCAAACAGTTACCAGAACCAAAAAAATTCCCCCAAACACCAAAGACGTGCGGGCCGTATCCATAAAGTTAGTTAAATTGAATTTTGATTGTTGTGCCATATCGAAGCTGGACTCCAAGAATACTTCTGCCAAAGATAATTCGCTAGTCTAATAGTTTCATTATAGCGGTTTTTTGCCCCTAACACAACCAATAAAACCTCGTGATCGTCTTTTTGCAAAAGAGAAATTAACACTTCTTGCGCTAAACCGGTAGTGCCAGTTTTAACACCTAGAGCGGTGAAACCAAGATCCGTGCGACCTAATAACTGATTAGTGTTATTAAAAGTAAAACTGCGGCCGTCGTTTTGCGTAACCGCGATTTGGCTTTGGCGCACAATTTCTGCCAAATAGTCATCACGCAAAAGTTCCAAAGCTGCCAAAGCCAAATCAAAAGCGGTGCTTTTTTGTCCCATTTGATCGTATCCCTGCGGATTTACAAAACTGGTGTTTTGTAAATCCAAAGCGGCGGCCTTTTTATTCATATTCGCTACAAAATTTACTATCCCGCCAGGATAATGATTGGCCAAAATCGTAGCCGCTTGATTATTAGATTCAACCAAAAGCGCCTTCAGCAGAGTATCAACAGTCATTCTTTCTTCTACACGTAAATTCAATGGATTATCATCGCTTAAATCATTTTGTTCAATTAAAAGTTCGTCAGTTAGTTGATAAAAATCACGCGCAGTGAGAGCGGTGATAATTTTTGTTGTCGAGGCAGGATAAACTTTAGCGGCGGGATTTTTTTCCAACAGCACTTGTTTAGTGTTAGCGTCCAAAGCGATTACCGCTTGAGCATTAGTAGCCGGTGGAGCCAGTTCTTGATTTTGCACTTGCGCTTTCATTTGCTCGGGCAAAAAAAGACCCTTTTTATGGACTAAAACCAAAGTCTCGTGCTGAGGTCGCGCCGGTATTAAGCTTAAATATAAATTAGCTCCGGTGATCGCGGTTAAAACGCCCAACAAAAAATAATTGAGCGTAGTTCGATTTAATTTCATCCTCTTTATTTTAACTTTAATTTTGTATGTGTGCGTTGCTCAATTTCTGTTTGCCAGCCGAGCGGAATAGCCGCCACTTCATAAACGAAATCGTCGGCGGCAGCAAGTTTAAGCTCTTTACGTTTTTGAGCGATAGAACGCATTAATTCTCGTGCTTCACCTTCGGCAATTAATTCGTCAGTTAAATTAGTCTCGAAAACAAGTTGTAAACGTTCACTTTTTTTCAAAATTATTTTCTTTACATTAAGCTCATCACGCAAAAGCGCTAATAACTCTTCTTGCCCTTGTAGTTTCGGCAAAGTGTTTTCATCAGCTTCGAGTGTAAGAGTAGCCAATGGTTGGCGCACTTTGAAACCAGTGTCTTTGCGCGCGCTTCGACCCAAATCGAGCAATTGCTGTAATAAAGTAATTTGGGCAGTTAAAGTTTCATCGTCATTAGCCAATTGACTAACTGGCCAAGTTTCCAAATGCACACTTTCTTTAGCTCCGCCTAAATTCTGATAAAGCAGCTCCGCAAAAAACGGTGTATAAGGAGCCAAAAGTTTACTCAATGTTTCCAGCGTGCCGCCCAAAACTGCGCGCGCATAGCTGTTATTTTTAATTCTTTCTCGCGATAAACGCAGGTAAAAAGTAGACAACTGATCCACAAAATCAATTAATAAACGGCCAGCCGTCACTACATCATATTTTTCCAAATTAGTAGTGACTTGGACAATTAATTGATTGGTAACTTGATCGAGCCATTGATCTAAAAGCGGCAGCTCGTCTGCTCGCGGAAAATTATTGCGATTTGTTATTAACTCGCCGCCCGCTTGACGCCAAAAAACGTAAACATTCCACAAAGTTAAAAGCACTTGCCGGCGCAAGCGGGCGACTTCTTTCTCGTCGAAATTTAAATTTTCCGCCTTCATTACTGGTGAAGTCATTAAGTATAAACGGAGTGCGTCCGCGCCGTAAGCAGCAAAAATTTTCTCTGGCTCAGGATAATTATGCAATTTCTTGCTCATTTTTTTACCATCCTCTGCCAAAATAATCCCATTTACCAATACATTTTTGAATGCTGGCGCTTGCCGCAAAGCCGTAGCTAAAACGTTGAGTGTGTAAAACCAGCCGCGGGTTTGGTCTTGGCCTTCGGAGATAAAATCAGCAGGAAAATTTTGGGCAAAACTTTGTTCATTTTCGAAAGGAAAATGAACTTGAGCATAAGGCATACTGCCACTTTCAAACCAACAATCCAAAACGTCGCTTACGCGATGATAAGTTTTGCCATTTTTTTCAATGATGATTTTATCGACGCAAGGCTTATGCAAATCAGCGATTTTTTGCCCGCTTAACTCTTCAAGTTCTGCCTTGCTACCGACACACAAAAAATCGCCATCATCGCTGCGCCATAAAGGCAAAGGCGTGCCCCAAAAACGATTACGCGAAATCGCCCAATCGCGCGCGCCAGCCAGCCACTTACCAAAACGACCATCTTTATAGTGTTCTGGTTGCCAATTAATTTTTTGATTATTGGCTAAAAGTTCATCTTTAAAAGCTGTCACTTTCACAAAATAACTGGCGGTCGCGTAATTCAAAAGCGGATAATCGCAGCGCCAACAATGCGGATAACTATGTTTAATTTTTTGCTTACGCAACAATTGTTGGTGCTCAGCTAAATATTTAATAATAGCGATGTCGGCTGGCTGAGCATCTTTGTCAGCGATTTTCTCGCGCACACTCATACCGGCAAAATCAGTCACTTGGGGCGAAAATTTACCTGTCAAATCCACATGATGTATTACTGGTAAATTTTCGCGCTGGCCCAAAGCAAAATCGTTTTCCCCGTAAGCCGGCGCAATATGCACCACACCCGTACCATCTTCAGTAGTAACAAAATCCGCCTCCACAACGCGGAAAGCATTTTCAGTTTGAGCAAAATAGGGGAAAAGTGGCTCGTAAAGTCTGCCTTCTAATTCTTCGCCAGGCAAAGTCATAACTTCTCTATACGATAAATCGCCTAAAGTTTCTGCCAGGCGTTCTCGCGCAATAATTAGGTATTCGTCGGGATTTTCCGCCAACTCAACCACGCTATATTCCAATTCGCGATTAATCGCCAATAAAAAATTCCCCGGCAAAGTCCACGGAGTGGTAGTCCAAGCGACAATAGCAGTCGGTTTATCTAAATTTAAATCCGCGGGCCGTCGCAAGCGGAATTTTACGTAAACAGAAATATCGGTGATGTCCTTATAACCTTGGGTCACTTCAAAATTAGAAAGCGGGGTGGCGCAGCGCGGACAAACATGCATTGGTTTATAACCTTGATAAATCAATCCTTTATCCCACAAAGTTTTAAAAACCCACCACACACTTTCCATAAACTCCGGATTCATGGTTTTATAATCATGATCCATATCTACAAAACGCCCCAGGCGGCAAATAGTTTTTTTCCATTCATCGGCGTAAGTTAAAACTTTTCCGCGACAATTTTCACAAAATTTATCTATGCCAAAATCTTCAATCGCCTGGCGATCACTTAAGTTTAATTCTTTTTCAACTAAATTTTCGATTGGTAAACCGTGGCAATCCCAGCCCCAACGTCTTTCCACATGTCTGCCACGCATGGTTTGAAAACGAGGAAAAAGATCTTTAGTTGTCGAAGCTAAAATATGACCGTAATGCGGCAAGCCAGTGGCGAAAGGCGGTCCATCATAAAAGATCCACGGCTGACCGTTTTCCGTTTGCGCCAAAGAGCGGGCAAAGATTTCTTCATCTTGCCAAAATTGTTGAACCTTTTCTTCCCAAACTGGTAAATCTGGCGCTTCAGTTAGATCAGCCACCAATAAATCTTTTTTTGTCATGAACATATATTATAGCATAACCAGAGGAAATTAAACTCGACGAAAGCGATCAACTCTTTTACCATCAAAGATAATTTTTTCTTCAAAGATCGCGCGCGGACGCACCCAAGTTTTGCCTAGAGGACTTGGATACAAAGCCTCATAGATCACCATTTCTGCCAAAGTTTCGCTATCCAAAGCAAAACCGAGCACTCGATAACGTTTATGAGGGTCTTTATAATGCTGATAAACAGCGTCAATTCGAGCTTTCATGTTTGCATTATACCATTTCTCAGAAAAGCGCAATTTTGTTTTAATCTTATGTTATAATTTCCCTCTATTGCCTTCATAGCTCAGTTGGTAGAGCGCAGTCTTGGTAAGACTGAGGTCTCGGGTCCGAATCCCGATGAAGGCTCAGCCAAGAATTGCGACCATTAAAAATGGTCATTTTTTTACATAAATTTTAGTATCTTATAAATAAACATTATCAGACTAAACTTGGGAGTGCTAATTTTTTTAAGTAAAAAATAATACCTATTTACCAATGTTATTTTGCACAAAACTCGACAACGGCTTGACGGCAGTTATTAGGCGGAAGAAGTTTTTTCGAGAAAAAGTTTAGATAATTTTGTAAACCCAAAGCATGGCTAAAAGACTGCCTAAATTATCAAAACCAATGTCGCGCCAAGTGGCGGTGCGACCAGGAATAAAACTTTGGTGGTATTCATCGGTCAAAGAAAAAAGAAAAACTAAAATTAAAGCCCAGAGCCATTTCCTTTTAATTTTTTTGCCAGTGTTTTGTTCAAACCGATCCAAACTCAAATGCCAAAGCACATAGAGGGCAGCGAAAAAGAACATGTGAGCGCCTTTTTTAAACAAAAAATCGCCTAAAAAAACTTTAGGACCCGGCAAAACCGGTTGATCAGAAAGTAAAAAAATCACCCCCATCCACAGAACGGGAAGGAGAAACCAGCTAATAATCGACCAAATCTTTTGTTGCTTCTTTTTCATGATTTTCAGTTGACGAATGGGATTCTTGCCACCACTGCCAAGCCAGAGCGGCTACCGAAAGCGCTCCCACCATTATAACGGCAATTGCCAAAATTGAAAAGAGAAGTGAGGGCGCTCCTTGATTTAAAGCCATAATTTCTGCGCCCGCCGTGGCGGTCGCCGTGGTGCTAGCGCCCAAAACCGCACCAGCCACGTTATTTTTCTGATAAGTAATTTTGGGCGCCGCCAGCTTTTGGCCTGCACGCCTGCCTAAGGCAGGCGCCGTTGTGGCGTTGACCGCTTTTTCCTCAGCCGCGCCAGCGGCTGAATTTAAAAGTTCGGTTGCGTCTTCTTCTTGCTCACTATTGTTCGCTTTATTTTCCGTAGTCTCGCTTACCGTAACAACTTTTTCCGTCCAGACGCCATTAGTATAAACAAAAGTGGCGCCCTTGCCAGAACAAGCACTATAAGTAATTTCTAAGAGAGTTTCTCCAGCTGGATCAAGTAAAAATAAATTACCGCCAGAATTAACTGCCAAACCACTCGTAAATTCTACTTTTAAACTTGAGCCAGCTTCAATCGTAATATCGCTTAAATTGCGCGCATAACCGTTATGGTTTTTCAATTTAAAACCACTCAAATTAGTGGCGCGCGTACCCACATTTTGTAAACGTAGCCATTCCTTTTCGCCAGAATTGGGACAAGGATAAAGTTCAAGACCAAGTAGGTCTGGCACATAAGTTTCTTCATCCTCATCTTCGACAACAGTGGTTGCCGATTCAATAATCGTTCCCGTTCCCGCCAATTCACCGGCGGAAGAATTATTAGCTAGACCTTTAGTAATTTTACTAGTTGTCGCCCAAGCTCCGTTCCCGTCCACACCGCGCGCATAACTGCGAGTTTGGCGCAAACTTGGCGTCGTCACTTTGTCCACTTGTACGCCAGTAGGCGAGAGCAAATAAAGTGTATCACCACTATTATTAAGGGTAACAACTTCAGTTTCTAAAACGAAAAATCCGTGCGCCGCCAAAGTCGCTTCCCGATCTTCCTTCAATAATAATTCTTGATTTCCGCTGGCATCCAAAATCCGCCAGCCCCGCAAGCTTACCGGCGTCGTGGCTAAATTGTAAATTTCTAGCCATTCCGCCTCGCCGCTGGCGGGGCTGGGGTAAACCTCGTTTAAACGTAAACTGTTTGCGCTATCATCTGCGCGAGCCGCGTTAGCGGCGAGCATTAACAGCAAAAATGCTATAAAAAATATTATTAAATTCCTTCTCATTCTTTCTTCATTTTGCCAAAAATATCTTGACATAAGTAATCCTTTCTGTTACAATATCCTTAATAAATTGGTGGGCAAGATGAATGCCCACCAGAGATTAATTAAATAACTCTATACGTTAACGGTTAGAGTTATTTTTTTTATCCCATTACGACTAAAGTCGATCCGAAGATGGACTTTACCGAATGAAAGTATGACTTTCATAGGAAAGGTTCCTTTCTAGGTGAACTTAATTGCCGTGGCAATTTCGCCCACCAATTTAGTAAGGATATATTTAACTTTTTGTAAGTAATATTAAAGAGCTCCTAATACTATTATCCACACAAATATGACAGGAATATGACAATAAGTAGGCAAAATTTTTATAGGCTCATTAATTTCTGTCATCCTGAAATCTTTTCAGGATCTTTCTCAGTATCTTTCCTATTCCAGTAAAAAAGTATAAAATTAAAGTTGGTAAAGCTTGCTCTTTAACAAGTTTACTAAGGCTTTATTTTTTGGTTACGGCCAGAATTTAAAGCGTTTATATCTTTCAGTTTAAAGAATTCACCTGTCTTTTATTTATATATA
>JAUNST010000045.1 GCA_030539095.1 bacterium | reverse complement strand
TATTTGATAAGCTGATAAATTTAAACCAGCAGAATCTGTTAATGATAAAGGAGATGCTCCCTCTGCTGAAGTTAATGATTGCAGAGAAACTAAAAGATTGTTATCGTTAACTTTGACAAATTTTAAATCGCCAGATTTAACAACCGTACCTACGGGGACCTGAGTTAGAGAAAAAGTAGCCGCTTGAATTTGACTGGCAAATAATAAGACCGCTAAGCTTACTAAAGCTAAGCGCCAAATCGCGAAAAACTTCTGCATGCAGTCCCATTCTTCGAGGGGGTTTGATTAATACACAAAAAAGAGCAACCCTCGAGCTTTGAGACCTTAGCAAGCCATCCCAGCTTTTAATGAGAGTTGCTCATTTTAGCCGGAATAGCAAGCAAGCCCCAGAGGGTTGCGTCAAAAAAGAAAACTTGCTAAGGTCTTAGCCAAATTATAACATAATTTTGAATTTGTGGGAAATACTAAATTAGCGCCAGTTTGTTTGTGGACGGAAATAACTGCGACCAATCACGACTGCGATGCACAAAGTAAATTATCGAAACTATTTTTGTCTTCTCGTCAATAAAATAAAATGCATAATAATTTTTAATAGATATTTTATAAAGTTTTTTTCCTTGGAAAATGCCTACAACTTGATGATGAGGGAAAACTTCTAAACTAAAAAGTGAAAATTTAAATGCTTTTTTGAGATTATTTGCTGCTTGTTGATTAGATAAATTATTTCTAATATAGGATAAATTATGATTTACCTCAACTAAGGCTTGCGCAACAATTTGCACACGGTACATGGTATCACTTTAAATTGGCGAGAAAAGTTGCTAAACTGATAGTTTTGCCTTTTTCTACGTCGCGTATGCCCAACTTGAGGCGGCACCAAAATTCCGTCGCTGATTCTGGCAACATAAATTGAGACGCTGGTGGTAAATCTCTTCTTTGTGTTGCTGTCTGAGAAGCAATAAATTTCTTTTTTAGTAAATCTGTCATATTAAGCGTGTTAGCAAGCATTTTGCCTTTCCTTTTTCATTTAATTTGATGGAAGATGATCGAAATAATTCGATCGTGGGTTTTGAAAAAGCAAACACCACTAACTTAATGAGACTATTATAACATGGTTACTGGTCGGATTTTTACTAAATCAAAATTAGCAATACGCAGCGTTTATAGCGCCAGTTTGTTTTTAATTTCTTGCAGCAGTGCCGGGCGATTAATGATCGAAAGTGACCATTGATTGCCGTTTCTCCAAGAAGCTTCTACCTCTTGCAAGGAAGCGCCCGCTTCGCCTGGCGAAATCGCCAGGCTATGACTTTGCATCGTCAATTGCTTGTTAGCGAGTAAGTAGTCGCGTCCTAAAGCTAATAGCTCCTCAAACGGAATTTGTTCCTGATAACGTTCTTGATAGAATTGATAAAGTTGACCTAGAAATGTGAAATCAAGATTTGATAGCTCTTGTTTGAGGCGCGCGATCACTTGCGAAGCAACAGCCGTTAACACTTTTTGCTGGCGGCGCGAGCGCGCGTAATCATTGCCTTCATTACCGTCCCCGTGGCGCGAGCGCATGAACTGCAGAGCTTGTACAGCATTAAGTTGCGCTTCGCCGGAGGCGAAGCTAACCGTCTCATAAAGAATCGCTGGATCGGTAACCGTAGTCACGTCTACGCCTTCTCGCGGGAACTGATGATCGGTGAAACTGTTATCAATCGTCACTTGCACGCCACCAATTAAATCAAGAAAATCGGCTAAATCGGCCATATTAATTACGGCGCTGTAATGAATCGGGATTTCGGTTAGTTCACTAATTTTGCTGGTGGTTTGAGCGAGAGCACTAGTACTACTTTCTTGATAAAAAGAAGGATATATCGCATTTATTTTCTTATTAATTTCTGGCAGATAAATGTCGCGAGGCAAAGAAAGTAAATTAAGCGTGCCGCTGGCTAAGTCTAAACTGCCGAGCATGATTGTATCGGTAAGCGGATAATCGCTAGCCCGATATTCAAGAGTGTCGGTACCCAAAAGTAAAAAATTAGTTTTGCCATCGGTTGATTTTGTCGGTAAATTAACGGCGGCATCTAACATTTCTTTAAACTTTTCGGCAGTGAGATCAGTTTGCTCTAAAAATTGTTGGTAAACGCAATAACTTTTACCAAAAAAAATTGCTAATGCTGCCACCAGCAGTAAGATTATGCTCGCGATAATAATTTTTCGTTTAGGACATGCCATCGTTATGATGATAACCGAGCAAATGCAGTAAACCGTGTTCGAGGTAAAACCACAACTGCTCGTCTACTAATTTACCTTTTTTGCGTGCCTGTTCCACTGCCATAGTAAAATTAATGGCAATATCGCCTAAGTGTTTAGGTACGCCACGCGGCAATACAAAACCTTCTTCCTGTGGTTCGTATTGCGGGAAAGAAAGCACATCAGTGATACCTTCGTGACCAACTTTTTTTTCGTTTAATTCTTTAATTTTGCGCGCGCCTACGATGTGCACATCGACAATTGCATTATCCACTTGGTTAGCTTCCAAAAATTTCACCGCGCGCTCACGCAATAATTTACGATCAACTTGATAACGACTACCCACATTAAAATTAATAGAAATCATAGCAGAGAATTATTATAGCACAATTAGCCTTGGTCTTCGATTAGTTCCTGGATTTGTTGTTCCAATTCATTGTTCCAATCCACGGTGTACGGCAACATTTTATTTTCGATACCCGCTGGTGTGGCGATGGCGATAATTACTTGATCTTTGCCCGGATGACTTTTGAGCAATTGACCGATTTTGTGCAAATTATCTTTTTTAATATAGCGCGGAATAAAAAGTTTTTTAGCTTGTGAGATTTGTTCATCTTCAATCGCATTTGCTCCTGGCGTGCCAAAACGCTCCGCCACCAGTTGCAAACTGCCTTCTTTATTTTCCACTTTGGCACGCATAGTTACCACATTGTCCACTTGAATTAAGTTTTGATAAGCGTGAAAAGTTTTCGGGAAAACTACAAATTCAATTTGGCCGCTATTATCTTCGAATTGACCAAAACCCATAGCATCACCCTTTTTTGTCGTTACTCCGCGAAATTGGCTGATAAGTCCACCAAAAGTGTAAGTGTTGCCCACATCTAAATTGAGATCTAAATCGTCCACTTGTTTTTCCGCTTGTTTACCAACAATAGAAAGTGCTGTCGCTAATGGATGACTAGTAAGATAAAAACCGAATAATTCTTTTTCAAAAGAGAGCAGCTCTTGTCGCGGATATTCTTCTTGATGTGGGAAATTATCTTCAATACTCACTTTTTCCACTTCTGCAAAAAGATCGTCTTGTCCTTCCACTTTATTAGCGCCCAAAACTTGCTCACGAATAGTACTTAAATTTTCTAAAAGTGTAGCTCGATTAGCAAAACGATCAAAAGCGCCAGCTTTAATCAGCGCTTCCAAAGTCTTTTTATTAATTTTGCGTTTATCTGTTTCCAAAAGAAAATGAGTGAAAGATTGAAATTGCCCCACTTTTTTGCGCGCTTGCAAAATATCTTCAATAGCTGCCTCGCCCACTCCTTTAATCCCGGTGAAACCGTAGCGAATACCCAAGTTTTGCAGTGAACCTTTCACTTCTTCAATTTCGTAATCATTACTCGATTTATTAATGTCTGGCGGCAAAATTTTAATACCCATTTTTTTACTATTATCCACGGCCACCATAATTTTCATATCCCGATTCATAGAGGAAGAACCGGATTCCACACTCATCATCGCCGCCATATACTCCACCGGATAATTTGCTTTTAGATACGCCGTTTCGTAAGCGATCATAGCGTAACAAGCCGCGTGCGCTTTATTGAAACCGTAATTAGCAAAAGCTTCGATATATTCCCAAATCTTTTCCATGGTTTCTTTGCTGTAGCCTTTGGCCACCGCTTGATCGACAAAACGTTTATGATTTTCGTCGAGTAAATATTTTTTCTTTTTTCCAATCGCCCGCCGCAAAATGTCAGCTTCTCCCAGAGTGTAGCCGGCCATAATATTGGCGATTTGTAAAACCTGCTCCTGATAGACCAAAACGCCGTAAGTGGGACCAAGGACTTTTTCTAAATCTGGATGCAAGTATTCAATTTTATCCGGATTATGTTTACCTTCAATAAATTTAGGAATCAGGTCCATTGGGCCAGGTCGATAAAGCGCCACCATAGCGGTAATATCACTAAATTGGTTTGGTAAAAGCGTTTTAGCAACTCGACGCATACCCGCGGATTCAAGCTGAAAAACGCCCATCGTTTCGCCAGACTGTAACAATTCATAGGTTTTTTTATCATCGAGCGGAATATTATTTAAATCGATATCAATACCTTTGTGTTCTTTCACCAAAGCCAGTGCTTTCGTGAGAGTCGATAAATTACGCAAACCTAAAAAGTCAAACTTTAATAAACCGATCGCATTATCATCCACATTACAATCGAGCACATACATATCCGATTGTGTAATTGTCTTACCAGACTTACTATCTTTTTGAATGGCAGTGTATTCAGGCAAACTTTTGTCGCCCACAATCACCGCCGAAGCGTGGACGCTATTGTGCCGCGGAATACCTTCTACTTTGCTCGCTAGTTCAAAAAGTTTTTTATATTTTTCTTGTTTAGCAAAAGCGGCTAATTCCGGCACTTGCTCAATGGCGTCTTTGAGTTTGGTTTTATGACCAGGCTCATTGGGAATTAATTTAGCAATTTTATCCGGATCTTCGTATGGAAAACCTAAAACGCGACCAATATCGCGCACCGCCACCCGCGCTTCCATTTTTCCAAAAGTAATCATTTGCGCCACCCGATCACTGCCATATTTTTCAGCAATGTAATTAATCACTTGGTCGCGTTGAACATCAGCAAAGTCCATGTCAATATCTGGCGGAGTTGGACGTTGTGGATTAAGAAAGCGTTCAAAAGGTAAGTCGTGAACCAAAGGATTAACCGTGGTAATGTTTAAACCAAAACCAGCCAGAGAGCCAGCGGCGCTGCCACGGCCAGGACCAACGCCAATTCCGTGATCTTTCGCCCAGTTCACAAAATCTTGCGTAATTAAAAAATAATTAGCGTAACCTTTTTTAGTGATAATATCCATTTCATACTCAGCGCGGTCTATGACTTCTTTACTAAGTGGTTTACCAAGTTTTTTTTCTAAACCGGCGATGACAAGTTTACGAAAGTAACTTTCTTCTGTTTCGCCTTTTGGCACTGGAAAAGCAGGAAAGTGTAAATGACCGCGCTCAATTTCTACATTACATTTATCGGCTACCACGAGAGTATTTTTTAGCGCTTCTGGATAACCAGAAAAAATCTCGGCCATTTCTTCCGTGGAGCGAACGTAAAAATCTGGGCTGGCAAGCATGCTCAACCGTTTTTTATCGCTAACTAGTTTACGAGTGGAGACGGCAATTAGCGCATCTTGCGCTTCCGCATCATCAGCATTAATATAATGCGCATCATTAGTAGCTAAAAGTTCGATATCAAACTTCCGCCCAAATTCAATGAGGCGTTCATTTACAATCGCTTGTTCCGGCAAAGCTGGATGATGTTGCAATTCTAAATAAAAATCTTCACCAAAAACTTCTTTATATTTTTTAATTT
>JAUNST010000008.1 GCA_030539095.1 bacterium | reverse complement strand
TTACCACAAAACCTAAAGCATGAGTTTGGCGCGCCAAAGCTCGAGCGATTGCCCAAGCCAATTCATCTTGATCGGCACGATTAGTCCAAATTTTTTCTTTGACCCCAACTTCGTCAGCAACGGTTAAATCCTTTTCCTTCATTAACTCGTTTACATAAAGTTTCAGCGCCGCCGAGGTTGGCAACCGTCCAGCACTAGAATGATCTTTGGAAAGATAACCTTCTTTTTCCAAAAAAACCATTTCATTGCGAATTGTAGCCGGAGAAACACCTAAATTATGCTTTTTATCTAGGGTTTCCGAACCAACCGGTCGGGCGTTGTTAATAAACTCTTCAACAACCAGTTTCAGAATTTGCACCTGTCGCGCCGTCAATCCAATCATAAATAAAACCCTTCAATTGAGTAGCAATTATACAGTTTCACTGCCAATTTGTCAAATTAAAGCACTCATTGCTAGCTTGATTTTTAATTTTCTATCTGTTAAACTTATCATATGCCAGAAAATAATGTGGCATCCTCGCTGAATATTAACTTAATTGCTTACCAAAAAAATAAGTTACAACAAATTCTAGCCTGGGTGTTAACCTATGGTTTGATTATTGCTGCCCTCACCACGGTGGTGGTAATTGGCTTGTCCACTTACAAACTTTCTCTGCAAAATCAAGTTACGGCTTTAAATAAAGATATCGCTGAAGTCGCCGACGAAATTCGTTCAAAAAACGAATTTGAAAATCAATTTTTGCTTACTCAAACTAAGCTCAATCTTTATCAAGAAATTTTGCAAAGTGAAAAAATTGAAGATCTTTTTCCTAAACTAAGTGTCTTAGTGCCGGAAGGCGTACAAGTACGTACGCTTAGCATCGAGCCAGCTCGTGTGCAAATTACTTGTTACGTCACTGACCAAACCGCGCTCACTCGTTTTGTAAATAATTTAAATCTTGCCAGTACTACGGTTTTTCCCGACGGTCAAAAACTTAGTATCGCTAATACCACTGCCAATGAAATTGTCAAAAACTCTGCCAGTACTTCTAATAGCAGCGGTTATGATTTTTCTCTGAGTTTCAATTACGCGATTAATTAAAATGCCAAAAACCAATTTAAACGATCAACAATCTAAAGACAGCAAAAATAAAAAAACCGATTTGCAAATTGGCGTTAGTTTAATTTTGGCGCTGGCGGTGGTAGCCTTAATTTTCGTATCAGTTATTATTCCAATGGTCAATGACAGTCGAGCATTAAAAGCTGAGTTAACCAACAACAAACTTCTTTTAACTCAGTTGCAAGACAAAAGCGAGCTTTTGGATTTAGCGCAGGTGAATTACGAAAAAATTGGCACGCAAGCTGCGCTTTTGGATGAAGCAATGGGCGATTATAGCGATGTCCCGCAAGCAGCGGCGATTGTTGAAAAACTCACTACAGAAATTTTGGAAGAGGGCGGTCCGCTGGTTTTGGAAGGCATTAGCGTGGAACCGATGTCGAATGACAACTTGCAAAGTAACTCGCCGGCAGTGAAACACGAAGCAGAGAATACCCTCAATATCAGTTTTATCGGCGATTATCAAGCTGTGCGAGATTTTATTCTTAAGCTCAAAACTTTGCGCCACAACTTCACCGTTAATCAAATTAACATTACCGCTCCTCAAGATAATAATTTAAATCAATTTTTAACGGTTAATGTAAACTTAAAATATTATTATTTTCAATAAGGTAGCAATGGCGAATTTTAATTTTTTAAAAGACAAAAAAACTCAACAACAATTATTAATTTTTGCTGTTCTAATTGTTTTGGGTTTACTTATTTGGCTGGTGATGAGCATTTTTTTGGCACCTAAAAGTGAAACAATCGATCCAAGCTTAAGCGGTTTAACGCAAACAATCGATCCGGAATTAAACCTGGCCGTTTTACCGCTAATTGCGCAAAAAAGCGAATTTACGACTACCGACTTAAGCGATTTCCCGATTTATCTCAAATATACTTCCGCATCTGATTACGATAGTAATCGCTTAGAAATTATTCGTTTTGAGCCCAGCGTGCCTTTAGATTTGGCGTATTTCAATTTGAATTCTGCGAGCGCAGCGAGCAATTTGGCGGAGCCAGAAGTGGACGTGGCTGATCAGCTTTAGAAAGTTTGACAAAAAAGTCGTCTTTATGCTAGAATGGAAATATGAGTAAGTTTAGCTTATTAATTGTGAGCTGCTGTTTGTGGTGGTTCAGTTCGACTGTTCAGGCAGCTACAACTTACAGTTCTAGCAGCCCAGTGGTCGCTACGCCAACGCCGACACCAGTGGTGCGGACACCGACGCCAACTCCCAAACCAGCCACGGCTACACCAGTAGTAAAAACTGCCACTCCTACACCCAAGACAGTTGCAACCAGTAGCGCTACGCCAAAGTCTGGCACTGGCGAAACGATGGCGGCTTTTCTAATTTTGGGATTTGCAGCTTGCATTTTCGCGATCTATAGTTTAAAATTGAAAAAAGAAAATTAAAGAACAAAGCTGTCCAGACAGTGATTAAAGAAAGGTGTTCGTTATGAAGAAAGCTGTTTTTGTTTTTATCTGCGCGTTAATTCTCAGCGCTGGCAAAATTCAAGCGCAAACCACTTTGAGCCGAAGCTCAGCTACCGGCACGACAACCGGAACAACGACAGGCACAACTACTGGCACTAGCGGAACCGCTGCTACTGGTACTACTACCACCGGCACTACTGGAACTACTAGCACCAGCACTCTCACTTCGACTCTAGAGGAAAATGGCACTGTGATCACAGAAGAAGAAACCGTTGCCACCACTAAAGGCGGCACGCCAGTTTCCGGCAGTGCGGAAGTAACCATCGCTTTAGCCGCAATTGGTTTAGCAGTGATGGGCTTTGGCGCTTTTAAAGCTTTAAAGAATTAAAGCCTGGCTAAGCAAAATTTGTAATTTTAAAAACCCCGCTCTTCATGAGCGGGGTTTTGGTTAAAACAAATTTTGCGTCGCTATTTTAATCGTCCACAGTGTAAGCGATTAATTGATCGCCCACTTGAAAAGCTAATTTTTTATCGCGGAAAGTTAAGCCACCTTCGCTTTTAGTAGTTAATTTTGTCACTTCTTGCTTTTCATGCATCATTGAAGCCAAAACGGGGCTAGCAATAATTTCTTCGCCGCGTTTAAGATGTAACAAATCTCCTTTATTAATTTCACCAGTTTTCACTTTCACACCAGCAATCCGCAAACCTTTCATTTCAAAAATTTGTCCAATTTCTGCCGTACCAGTGACAACTTCATCAATTGTCGGTTCAATTAACTTAAGCATTTTTTTCTGAATATATTCGATTAATTGATAAATAATCGTGTATTCCTTAATTTTCACTTGCGCGTCTTTAGCGTTTTGCGCCACTTTATTTGGCACCTTCACTTGGAAAGCTAAAATTTTGGCGCCAGTAGCTTTTGCTAAATCGATATCGTTATCCGTTACTTCGCCGACGCCAGAACCGATTAAATCAATACTCTCTTCATCAAAATTTTGAGCGATAGCTTCTAAAGTTCCCTGCGTATCTGCTTTTAAAATAAATTTAAGTTTTTTCTTATCTTCCAAAGCACTAAAATCAAAAGCAAATTCTTTAGCTGCGACTTCTTCAGGTTCAGCCTCAGCTTTTTCCGCGGTTACAACAGCACCAACCGCTGCCACGTCCCTCAAGCCGACGATTTGTCCTGGCTCGCCAGGTAAAAGCTGAGTTAAGTTTTTACCTTGATCGCTAACAATATTGCGGACACGGCCGCTAACTTCGCCAGCAAAAATATCTTGACGCAATCTCAAAGTTCCATTTTTAACAATCACATTAGCCACTGGACCTTTGTTTGCATCTTTGGTTGATTCAAGAATAATCGCTTCCAATTTTGCTTGCGGATCTGCTTTAAGCTCCAAAAGATCGGCGGTAATCACTAAAGTTTCCAAAAGTTTATCGATATTTTTACCAGTTTTGGCAGAAATTTCTACCGCTTCCACGTCGCCACCAAAATCGGTGACTAAGATATCGTGTTCTGCTAGCTGCGATTTAACATTAATCACATTCACGTCTGGCAAATCAATTTTATTGATGGCCACCACCACTGGTACTTGTGCATTTTTAATATGACGAATAGATTCAATAGTTTGCGGTTTCACGCCGTCATTAGCTGCCACTACCAAGACTACGATGTCAGTCAATTGCGCACCACGCTCACGCATTTTATTAAAAGCGGCATGACCAGGAGTATCGATAAAAGTTAACTTTTTATCACCCACTTGCACTTGGTAAGCACCGACGTGCTGAGTGATCCCGCCCGCTTCGCGGGCGGCTAACCGACTTTGGCGTAAATAATCCAACAAAGTAGTTTTGCCGTGGTCCACATGACCCATGATAGTGATAACTGGAGATCTAAGCATCAGCTTTTTCTTCTTTCGGAGTATTTTCTTTAGCTGCCACGCGCGCGGCATGTTCTTGATCGTCAATTTCTTCACGTTGTTTTGCTTGCGTCAGGACAATTTTTTTCTCTTCTTCAGTCAAATTATCATTGTTTTCCACTCGCTCGCTAAAGCGCAAAATGTCGCCATAAGTTGTAAGTTTAAGACTAACTAATTCTTCGCGCGTTTCTGGAGCTAAGCCATAACTATCAATTTCGTATTCTTCATTGCCAGACATTTTGCTCGCCACTTGACCATCTTCACTCTTAACAGTGATAGAAATGCCTAAGAGTTTCGCCGCTAAGCGCACATTTTGGCCGCCACGACCGATAGTCAAAGAAACTTGATCAGCCGGCGCAATCACTTCTACAGTTTTGTTGTCCGCGTCGTAATCAATCTTCAAGTTTTCCGCTGGCGCCAAGGCGGCAGCAATCATTTGTTGCATATCATCGAAATAGGGAATAATATCAATTTTTTCGTTGTTAAGTTCTTTGATAATTTCTTGAACTCGCACCCCGCGTTGGCCAACGCAAGAGCCGACCGGATCAACACTAGTGCCGCCAGTGCTGGCAACTGCCACTTTGGTACGGACACCAGCTTCGCGAGCGAGTAATTTAATCACGACCGTACCAGCGTTAATTTCTGGAACTTCGCGAGCAAAAAGCTCTTGCACTAATTCGCCGGCAGCGCGCGAAACAATAATCGCTTTGCGCTTATTAATTTCTTCAATACCTTTAATGTAAACTGCCAAACGAGCATTACTCTTATAAAATTCACCCCGCATTTGTTCTTTTGGCGGCATATAAGCATTGCCACGACCAATGTCGAGCAAAACGTTTTTACCTTCCATCCGTAGAACCTGACCAGTGACGATGGTGCCAATTTTATCTGAATAATCAGTAATAATTTGATCACGCTCTGCATCACGTACACGTTGAATAATTACTTGTTTAGCCACTTGCGCGGCAATCCGGCCAAAACCGGCTGGAGTAACGTCTTCAATCTTTTTTTCGTCGTAACTAAAATCTTCTTCGTCGTCTGGGTGCAAACGTGGAGCTTTAAAAACTTGCATGCCGCCAGTCACTTGATCAACTTTAGCGAAATAATAAAATTGATTGTCAAAAACATCGTTCTCATCGTTTTCGCCACTCACCTGTTTGCGGTAAGCAGAAAGCAAACCAGCTTCGATAGCCTCAAAAATAGCTTGCGGTTCAATTTTTCTTTCCGCGGCAATTTGAGCAATGGCGGCGCTAAATTCACTTCGAGCAGCTTTTTGAGCTTGACTTTTTTTATCAGTAATTTTTCTCATTTTTCTTTCTCGCTTTTCACTAACAAAAAAGTTCCCTTGGCTTTGCCTTGTGGAACTTTAGACAATTAGCCGTTATTATAGCAAAAAACTGCCACTTGTCAAGATTAATACCAGCGGTTATAATCATTTTCGCATATGAAAAAATTTTGTCTCACTATTGCTTTAATTGCTTGCTTTTTTTGTCGCCCGACGGCAGTGGCAGCGCAAACAGCTTGGACCGGTGCTTGCGTCGGTACAGGTTCACGCTCAGAAGATGTGGCGACTATTCAAGGTATTACCTGTGCTATTGCTAATATTCTCAATGTGGTCATGACAATTTTTTCTTTTGTCGGCTTTGGCATGTTCGTTTACGGTTCTTTAATGTGGCTTTTCGCTGGTGGTCAAAGTAGTCGCGTTGAAAAAGCCCGTAATACTTTTGTCTATGCTATTTTTGGTTTAATTCTCGCGGTTGGTTCGTTTATTATTATTCAAATTATCGCCTATTTCACCGGCATGAAGTCGTTTATGTATATTCAGTTCTTCGGTGATACTATTTCTTCGACTTCGATTCAAAATGTTAACTCATAAAAAAAACAAGAAAATTTCCTTTCTGTTTTTTAAAATCATGCTTGTCTTTAGCTATGGCTTGATTTTTTTGCCCGCAACTCAAGCAGCTGATTATGTGGAAACAAATAACTATGCTATTGCCAGTTACAACGTCAAAGCTCTAACTTCACATCTAACTTACGAAGGTTATCAGGCTTACTGTTCAGCTCAAGAAAAAGAAATCACTCGTTTCACTCGCAACCAATATTACGACATGGAATTAGATTTTAGTAATGCCACTGTCCCTCTCTTGCGTAATTCTAAATATTTTAATAATCGTCTTAATTCTGTGGAAAACTATTTTGGTTATATAGCCACCGCAAAAAATAATGCTAATACGGATCTTTTAGCAGAATCTTCGGCTTTGGCTAAAATCACCGATAGCGCCTCTTCTTGTTCAGTGAAAGTTCTCAATCTGCTTTTCATTCAACACGAATATCAAAAATGCCAAACTGAAATTAAAACCATTTGCCAAAAGCAGTGCGCGACCGCAGGTCGCGGGAGTGCCTGTGTCGCCGGCTGCCGCAAAACTAATAAAGAAAGTTGCGATAATTTGCATCAAAAAATTGATGGCAGCGATTTAACAACTAAAGAAATTATTGAAGATATGGAAAGTAATGAAGTCAGCGCCAATCCAACTCTTTACTCCACAGAAATTTCACCCAGCAATTATTGCCACAACTTAGCTGCCGATCAATGTGATGGCACTGAAGAGGATTATAATAATCGACAGAAAATTTATAAAGCGATTCAAGCTTTGCCTTTCGCCTTTAATAATTATTATCGTACTGCCTATATGGTGGAAGCAGTCAAAATTTGCCCCGTTGTTCCTCAAGGAGACGTATGCGCTAATATTCCTTACGAATATAATAACTGTACTTGGGCGGATACGCCGGACATAATCCGCATTTATCCTTTTCGTATTCCAGATTTACTAACTAATAAAAATTTTTGTGATCAAAGCTTAAGTGTTTATCCAGGGAAATGCAAAGTTGACAACGATTTTCCGTATTTTAGTACAGATCAAAATTATTCTGATCCAGCCACCACAAATACTTTGTTTTTGCAAAGTTCAGACCAGCAAACGGAGTTGCGCAACGAATTAGCGACAACAAGAATGAATCGGGCAGCAGTAGCGCAACAAGCGGAATACGATAATAAAGATGATGTTATTTATTGTGATAATTGCGACAACAGTAATTTGGCGCAAGCCCTAGTCAAAATGATTAATGCCACCGCTAAGAATAATCAATTTAACGAAGAGTATTTAGGCGAAGGGGATAGCGATATGAGCTGCGCTGCATCTGGCAGTTCTGGTGAAAGCAGCAGCCAAATTACCACGACCGCCGAAAGAAATAAGGAACAAAAAAGTGCCTTCATTGAAAAAGCCAAGGTGAGCAATATTAGTCGTTTTGAAGAAAAATGTTGTGAAGAATGGGAATGGGTGGAGGTGGGCGTTGATGAATTTGGCACGCCAATTACAGAAAAACGCTGCAAGCATTGGTATTACGCTAAAGCCAAAGTTCGTTACTGGGTAGTTTCACCGCAAGGAGACCAAGCTAAGGCAACCGAAGAACAAATTTTGGGTTCTCTTTATAGCCAAGAAAATTATACAAAATTTGTTGGCGAAGATGGCCGGCAAAATAAAAGATTAGCTTTGCAAAATGTGGCGAATGCCAGACAGCCGTTAACTATTCTTGGCGCCGGTCCTGTGACTAATATTTTTATTGTTCAAGAATCACTTTACGATAGCAGCAGCGGTCTTTATCAAACTTTGTTGCAATATAAAAATATTAATGAATATTTTGTAAAAAATAGTAGCGCCACCGCAAATGGCACTTCAAATGGACCTGGGACAAATGATTTCAGCGACACGTTTACCATTCCTACTATTAACGCAGCGGATAAAGTTTCGATCATGAACGCCATTTGCGGCGCCTTCGGCGCGCGCTATGGCGCCACGCGCGCTTCGCAAGCAATTGCGGTCGCGCGCGCCGAAAGCGGTCTTAATCCTTACGACGTGAACGCAATCGGCGCCACTGGTCTTTTCCAAATTTTTAATAATAGCGAAGTGCGCGCATCTTTAGCTGCAATCGGTTATCCTTACCCAGGCGAAAGCGCTTGTTCCAGTATTGGCTATTCCAGCAATAAAAAATTAGAATGTATTCGTGCTTATTACAATTTTTCCGCTGCTCAGATTAAAAATGCGCTTATGACTACCGAATATTATAAAAAATACTCCGATCCAGCCACCAATATTAGCACGGCGATAGCTAAATACAACTCAGGTTCTAGTAATCCGTGGCTACCCGCTTGGAGTACAGCCAGTGGCAGTAACCCGGATATGAATCGCGTCGGCAGAGGCAACTATTTAAATAATAAAAATATTTGCGTCGAACAAGGCGGTAGTGTAGTTTATAATGCTGCCGGTGACTGCGGACAAAGCGGAAGGGGCTGCTTATGAAAATGAAAAGAACTACCATTATTCTAACAATTCTTATCGTCGCTTTGCTAATTGGATTCTTTTATCTCCAATGGCGACGCAATCAGCAACCAACGACCAATTCGACTGTTCAAACTCCAGTTTTGAGCGAAATTCCAGCTGCAAACGACGCCACTTTTAGTACCGAATCAGATTTAGAAATAGAGAATCCGGCTTTAGAAACGGATTGCAGTACTGCTGCTTTTGTTTATTACGACACATTAACCCAACGTTGGCAAAATAACGACAGCCAAAACCTAGACTATTTTCTTTTAGCAGGCAGTGCCGCTTACAACGATCAATTGGCGGTTTTTCAGCAACAAACAGCTTTGGCACAGCCTTTAGAAGTTTACGTGGAGAGCTTGGGCGAACAACAACTTGATGGCGATGAATGCATGATTAATATCAATCTAAAAATAACTGATCCCGCCACTGGCGGTCTTAGTCAAGAAAATTTGCGTTTACAACTAACCACCAATAATGACGCTCAAGCTTACCAAATTTTCCAGATTACACCTTTAGATTAACTTTTGGCAAATGATGTTGAGCGGAAAAATTTTCGCTTGCCGCTTCATCCGTGTGATGGCGCGTACCACCTTGACGCATTAACCAAGCTGCCAATTCGAAATCTTCTGGGCTACAATCAGGTCGCGAAAAATTTGCTGTTTCCTTTTCCAAACCCATTAATAAGTTACTAGCTTGGTCTGCGCCAATTGTTGCTTCACCAGCATGCAACAATTGTCCCCACCAACTAGCGTAACTCGTATTTTTGCCTAATTGTTTCACTATTTGCGCCTGAATCGGACAAACGCTAGCAAAATCATTAATCGTTATTAATTTGTCTTTATTTTGGAGCATTCTTTCATTGTCGCGGAAAAGCCGATTTAACTCATCTTTTTGTTCCACCCCAATCAAAAAAATTAAATCATAATCAGCAGATTGATAAGTCAGTTTAACTTCTTGTTGCTCAATCGGCTCACAACCGCGCTGCGGTTTAATAATAATCGCCAACTCATTTTTTTCTTGATTTAAATCAGAAAGCACTTTTGCCACTTTATTTTCATCGTATGGCATTTTAATAACCAAATTTTGTTTAGGCAGATATTTTTTAACCTTATTAATACCAACAAAATTACAAAATTCCACCGTTGGTTCGCTCGGCGAAGTTAAAAACACATTTTTCTTTAAATCTTTGCACCATAAAAACAAACTAGTGGCTAAACTAACCGCAGAAAAACTGGCTTGCGCTCCATAAACAATCAAGACGTTTTCACTTTTGCCAATTTTTTCTTGATAGGTGGTGAACTCTGTTTGCATTTATCCTTTCTGCAATTAACTAGATAAAAATAGATTACTCAATAAAGATATAGACTATTTTTTTAGAAAATGCAAGGGGCAAAATCGCTCAATCACCATCAGACAACTTTTTTGTCGATCAATAGTTGCCGAATTAACAATTTTTGCAAACTCGCCAAGGGGGCAATCAAAAACCAACTCAAAACAGGTAAAAAAATAAAAGCTGGCAAAAAGAAAATTAAATTCAAAACAAGAATTGTTAAAAGTAATTTTTCTTGGCCGTTAGTCAAACGCCAACTTTGGCGCCAACTTTCCACTAAACTTAAATGCTGATTTTTTAAACTTAAAATCGAAGTCGCAAAACCAAAACGTATAAATAACCACAACCAAATTCCGCCAAAGCCAATCGCAGAAAGAACGAGCCAAATGGGGGACGGCGAAACGAACCAAAAAAATATAACGCCAAAGATTGCTAACAAAAGAGGGAAGTTTAAAAGAAAACCGGAGACGAGAAAAAGCCAGGCTGGATTCAAATAGCTAGCCGCCCAAAGCGGATAACGACCAGTAACTAAATCCCGCAAAAGACTATTAAGATTTTTATTTTTGCCAATCAAACCCATAGTTAAAAGTTCGCCTAAACTTAAGCAAAGAATAAAAATCGCCCACCAAGGCATATCGATCTGCCAAGCGCAAAACAAAATGACGCCACTAAAAATTAAAGCTGCCACTAATAAAAGATAAATTTCTAAACAACAACGCCAATTTTCTCGCAAAATTTGGCAACTTTCCTCAAAAACAAAAAGCGCGGTTTGCAGTGAAGAACGTTTTTTACCAGCTACCCTTTTTTTGCTCTTTGCCATTGCTAATAATTATAGCATAAAAAAACTAAGGAAAAATTATTGGGCAGTGCTTCTGCTATCTCAAGTGACAGAAGGCAAATGATTGACAAAATGATGTTTTTGTGTTATAATTATAGGATATGGATAAAGATAGCTTCGGCACACTAGCGCTAATCGGCTTTTTATTAGCCTTGATTTTGCTAGCGGTGCGAGTGAAAAAAGATCAAGAATTGGTAGCCATCCGGCCAGATTATAGTACGGTCGTGGCGCAAGTTTTGGGCGCTGTGAATCAAGAAAAAAGCACAGACGCCACGGCGGCAGCCTGCCCACAAACTTGCGCATCGCCAGTAGCAGCTGAGCCAGTTGTTGAGAAAGAAATTCTGGCGGCTAACCCTACTGTCAGCATTAGTAATACGTTAAGTGAGAAATTTGCTAAACAAATTTCTCGCGGCGAACTCGAACAAGTGAATTTTACCAATGATCAACTTTGGTGGCGCAGCCCAGAAGAGAATTATCGAATTCTCGTTTCTGGCGCCAGCGTGGCTGGCTTTCAAGTGCCAACCACAGCTAAAGCGGCAACTCTGGCGCCAAGCAAGGAAAACGAAGCTCATCCAGCTGCAACTCATCCACTTTTGAAAAAAGTGATTAAAACTATCAGCAAAGAAATGTCCAGCTTAGGTTATAAGAAAAGTAAATTTTCGCAATGTCCGGTCAGTGAAGCCTACGATCCTTTTGATAATTGTGTCGCTACTTATACTCATAAAAATGGTCAAAAATGTAGTCTTATCGCCGGTTATGGTCGTTTAGATCGCCAGCTCAGCGAAACTCCTTATTTGCGTTTAGAATTAGCTTGCAGCGATCAATATGAGCAAGCTTATCAACAGGTACAACCATATCTTTACACTCTGCGGGCAATTAATCCGGAATGGCGTGTGCCAGATATGGCGGTTTACCAAGTGGAAACAAGCGGTATTTGGTCGCGAGTTTCTTTTGGCAGCAATTACGGTATTTTTCAAAAAATCGATAACGGTTACAAATTAGTAACCGGCGGCGCCACTCTTCCAGGTTGCCTTTTAGTGCAAAGCAATAACATTCCTCAAGAGATCTATCGCGAATGTCGTTAAGAAATTTCGTGTTATAATATCCCTAAGTTCTTAAACAGACATCTGGGCGTGGGAAGAGACAATATTTTCCCGAATATTTTAAGATTTCGGGCTCATGAGTTGTTAAATCTATCCGTGGATAAATTTACGCTTTGCCCACCTGGTTTTTCCAGGGAAATCGGTCTCTTTTCACGCCCAGATGTTATGCAAAGATACTAAGACTGTGCCAGTTTACTCAAGCGGTCAACGAGGGCAGACTGTAAATCTGCTGCCATTATGGCTACCTAGGTTCGAATCCTAGAGCTGGCACTGCAAAAAAGCACCTATATACAGGTGTTTTTTTATTAACTATCATCCTTGACCTTCCATCATTTTTAAAAATTCGTCATGAGTAAAAACTTTTTCTTTACTCCAACCGTATTCTTCACACCAAGCTTTTACTCTTTCGATATTTTCCGGAGTTGTAATTATTCCGTATAACCGATCGGGTTCATTTTTAAAATTAACGCCGTCAACTCCATTGAAAACCTCAGAACTTTCTCCTGTCGCATTGACATTATCAACTTCTTCAGGACTAGGCAAAAACGCAAAGATCGCCCCATACGGCATAAAAGAATGGTCACCTGGTTCAGCAAATTCGCACGAAACTCTAATATTTGTTTTACTAGTAACATCAATAGCAGTGGCAAAGGAAGTAAAACTTTCTCCTTTTTGTTCTGGAGTTAAAAGACCTCCAGTTTTAATGATTTGTCTAACTGTCCCAATATCATTCGTGCCATGAAAGACCAACGGCAACTCGCTAGGAGCCAACTCTTTTACTAGCTTAGGAAACTCAGTCATAACTTTTATCCTATATTTGCCATCATTATCCGGCGGTAGGCGCATGAATTCAACTCGGGCTTCAGCCTTTCGCAAAGATCGTTTCGCGTCTGCAATACGACGTGCACATTTTTCTCTATGATAGTCATCAAGAGATTCCATTTCTTCTTCTAAAGTTTTTATTCTCTTTTTCTTTTCTTCAACTAGATTGATATCTCTTTGCAAAAATTCATTAAATCTAGTTTTTTCATCATTAACAACACTTTCAGTTTTCACTCGGTTGCCATTTTCGTCATAACCACTAGTTGCCAGTTCGTTTGCAAAATTAGGATTTGTCTCTGTCATATCACCATTCTAGCATAGAATTACAGGCAATCAATAATTCCTTAAAAATTCGCTATAAAAAATTCAAAATTTTTCGTTTATTGTTTAAACTTTAATAACATTTCTTTGTCGGCGGCGGCGATGCGATAACTATCGCGGCATTTTTGCACCGCCCGATTAATCGTAAACTTATTTAAACGGTGAGTTTGCAAAAATGCCAATGTCGCCGCCCGTTGTTTAGTAAAACACTCAGCGACTAACCACGCATTAACCATATTGACGTAATATTCTTTTTCGTCGATGAAACTATTTAAGATTTGAAAAATTTGTGGCAAATAACGATCATCATCAACAAATTTAAATAAAATGGTGACACCGCCGCGACGAACGAATGGTTTTTTTGATTTAACTAATTTTTTTGCCAAAGTAAAAAATTGTTCTTTATTACTATTTTTAACCGGTAATTTTAAACAATCAACAGTGGCCCAATTATCCGCTTTTTCCAAAAAAGCCACTAAATACTTTTCCATTAATGAAAAATCTTTAATTCTCACAATCAAGCCACCATTGATTGAAGTATTAGTGAAATTTTCCCACAAATTCAAATCCAAAAATTCTAGAAAATTTCCTTTAGCAATTTCTTGAGTGATCTTTTTTACTTGCGGCGAGGGGACAGCGATACATGCCATAGGTGTATTAATAATTCTCTTCTCCCAAGCAGATTTTTCCGGACCTTTACTAAAGGTTTTTAAATACTCTTGAAATTTTTGGCCGTCTTCTTTTGTCCAATGAGCTAAATTTAATTGCATGCGCCTATTATAACTGAGGTTTTTCTATAAACAATAAAATTTTTTATTAAAGCAAAATCTTATTTTCCAAATGCTATAATTCAAATAATTAATTTTTAATGAAAGAAAAAATGGAAAAAGCCAAAGTCTATTTCACCACAAAAATTTCTCCAGAAAGTTTAGTTTCTATTTACGAAAAGTTGGGCAGAAAGTTGTCCGGCAAAGTTGCCGTAAAAGTACATTCCGGTGAAGCTGGCAATCAAAATTATTTACATCCAGAATTTATGAAACCAATTGTGGAACACGTTTCCGGGACAATTGTGGAATGCAATACTGCCTACGGCGGAGCCAGAAATTCCACGGAAAAACATCAGAAATTATTGGTAGATCATGGTTGGAACAAATATTTCACTGTTGATTTAATGGACGCAGAAAAACCAGATTTAATTTTAAGTATTCCTCATGGCCGCATTTTGCATGAAAATTTTGTCGGCCAACATTTGGCTAATTACGGTTCGCTTTTGGTAGTTTCGCATTTCAAAGGTCATCCGATGGGTGGCTACGGTGGAGCTTTAAAACAATTATCTATTGGTTGCGCTTCTAGCGCAGGGAAAGCTTGGATTCATTCAGCAGGAAAAACAAAAGATCAATTTACTCTTTGGGATAATTTACCGCCGCAAAATGAATTTCTTGAATCCATGGCCGAAGCAGCTTCGTCCGTAATTGATTATTTCCAAAATGAAAGTGCTTTCATTAACATTATGACTAACCTATCGGTGGATTGTGATTGTTGCGCCGTTGCCGAAGATCCTTGTATGAAAGACATCGGCATTTTGGCTTCCACTGATCTCGTGGCTCTAGATAAAGCTTGTTTAGATTTAATTTACAATTCCACCGATCCTGGTCGCGATCATTTTGTAGAAAGAGTAGAAAGACAGAACGGTACTCATACAGTTAATTACGCTGCCGAAGTAATGAAAATCGGTACGCTGGATTACGAGCTCATCAATATCGATGAATAAAAATTAATCGCGCCGCAAAGCTTCCACTGGATCTAAACGAGCCGCTTTTTTTGCTGGATACGAACCAAAAATTAAACCGATAAGCATCGACACAGTTAAAGAAACCAAAATCGATTGTTGACTAACAACAAAATTAAATTTTGGTAGATACCCGCTTGGCGCCACAAAAGTATTGGAAAGCCAAATTATTAAAAAACTACCGCCAACACCAATGGCCACACCAATTATTCCACCACAAATTGTTAAAACAATTGCTTCAATTAAAAATTGAAAAGTAATATCTTTTTCTTGGGCACCCAAAGCTTTCATTAAACCAATTTCTTTGGTGCGCTCAGTCACGTTGACGAGCATAATATTCATAATGCCCACACCGCCAACTAAAAGTGAAATCGCTGCGATTAAAGATAGACCGATAGAAAAAGCAGTGAAAAATACCGATAATTCAGCAATAATATCTTTCACGTTTTCCACCGTGAAAACCATTTCGTCTTCATCCGTGAAACCGTAACTATCCATAAGCGCCTGTTCAATATCTTCCGCAACTGCTTCATAATCACTACCGACTTTTAAATTAACATCGATATAACTATAACCATAAGTTTGCGCTAACGGTTCAAGCTCGCCCAAACTTTTTGGCAAATACATTCTGCCGTAACTGGGCTCAAAAAGCGATTCGTTTTTTGTGACGCCGATGATGCGATACAAATTACCGTTATTTAAACGCAACGTTTCGCCCAAAGCAGCTTCCGGAGAACCAAAAACTTCTTTAGCCGTATACTCATCGACCACAGTTACTTGCGATTTTTCTGCAATATCGTCTTCGGAAAAAGGGTAACCGGCCAAAAATGTTAATTTTTCCACGTCGCGACTACCACGATAGCCGCCGCTCATTTCCACTGAATCTCCATCACTGTTGTAAGCCGTGGCGCCGAAACCATAAAATTGCGGTTCATAACCGGCCACTTGCTCGATTTCTGCTTCTTGCAAAATATTAATTACAGTTTGATTAAGTGGTAAATTTGTTTCCAAACCGTCTTTTTTATAAATTTTAATATTGCCGTAACCGGTATCAGTAATTTCTTCTTCGGCAGTGGTATAAGCAGATTGCCCCAAGTTCATAATTGCCACTACGGAGGCCACGCCCAAAATAATACCGATCATTGTTAAAATTGTGCGCATCCAATTAGTGCGCAAGGTAGTTAAAGCTTCGCTAATTAGTTCCCAAATCATGAGCAAATCTTTCCGTCTTGTAAGTGAATTGTCCGTTGGGCAAAACTCGCCACTCTTTCATCGTGAGTAATAATAACAATAGTAGTGCCAGTGTCTTGATTAATGTGTTTAAGTTCATTCATAACCATAGTGGCAGTTTTTGAATCCAGCGCGCCCGTCGGTTCGTCCGCTAGAATCAAGTTTGGCTGCATCACGAGGGCGCGCGCCAAAGCTACTCTTTGCTGTTGCCCGCCAGAAAGTTTGAGCGGATATTTGTCTTTTTTGTCCAAAAGACCAACTTTCTCTAAAACGTTATTAATGCGCGCTTGGCGTTCTGTCTTTGGTACTTGGCCATAAAGCATTGGTCTTTCAATATTTTTTTCTACAGTGAGTCTTGGCAATAAATTAAAAGATTGAAAGACGAAACCAATTTCGCGATTACGCAAGCGCGCTAATTGCTCCGGTTTATAATCATCAATTTTTTTGCCGGCAAAAAAATAATCGCCGCTACTCAAATGGTCCAAAGTTCCCAAAATATTCATCAAAGTCGATTTGCCGGAACCAGAAGTTCCCATAATTGCCACCATCTCACCTTGATTAATTTTCAAACTAATGCCGTGCAAAACTTCAGCGGCAGTTTCGCCTTCGCCGTAAATCTTAACCAAGTTTTTTAACTCAATTAAAGGGTTTGCTTTTTTCGTAACTACTTTTTTCATTTTCAATTTGCCATCAAATTACTATTTATTTTTATCGATGAGGACAAATTCGCCTTCATTGACTCCGCTTACAATTTCCACCTTGCCGCTAGCTTTTAAGCCAGTCTCTACAGAGCGAGTTTCTAAGAAATCGCCTTTTTCATTAACAATTTGAACCGTATTGTCTACCACGGCCAAAGTCGGCACCACTAAAGTTTGCCATTGCTGTGCTGTGAGCATGGTCACTTCCACTGGCGAACCTAAAAGCAACTGATCGCTGGTGTCTTCAACTTCCAACCAAGCACGATAGGTGAGACCTTTATCGCTCATTTTGCCCACTTTGTCGATGCGCACAATTTGAGCGGGGAAAGTAGCATCTTTCAAATAGTCGCTGCGAACGGTGGCTTCCTGGCCAACTACCAAAACCATGGCATCATTCGGCCCAATTTGCATGCTGATTGTTTTTTTACCAGCCGGCACAATTAAAAATAGCGGTGTACCAGCTTTATCTCCCACATCAGCAATAACGTTTTCGCCTTCATTAACGCCCAAATTCTCAATCCAGCCGTTAACCGGAGCCGTATAAACGCCATTTTTACTAGCATTATAAGAAGCTGCGGCCGCTTGATAACTAGCTTTAGCTGCATTTAAACGATCGTCAACTCGCGAGGGGTAAAGTGTAGCCATGTCTAAGTTGTGGCGAGCAATGCTTTCTTCCAACTTTAAAGCTTGATATTCTTTCTCATTATTATTTTTTTTATCCGGATAAGCTTCTTCAAAAAGGCGCACTTTTTCTTCAACTTCCATCATTGCTTTTTTATAACTTTCAAAATCTCCCCATTCACTATTACCAATACTAATTTTGGCGTCTTCATAGCTATTTTTAGCCGCCAAATAACTAGCGTAAGCTTGATTAAGTTCAGCGGCAGTGGCATTGCTTTTAATTTTGAAAAGCTGATCGCCTTCTTGCACGTATTGACCATTTTCCACTAAAAGTTCAGTAATGACACCGCTAATAGGTGGCTTAACGTCAACTACGCCCTGCAGTTCCACCTGGCCGCTACGGATAGCTTCTTTTTTTAGATCTTCACGCGTCACTGTCACCACTTCGCGATTAGCGGCGATTTGTTTTTGCGAATTTATTCGTCCCCAAACGGCGCCGCCGGCAATTAAAAGAACGATAATAATTAAAAACTTCCAGCGTTTTTTCAAACTTTTCCATTTACGCCAGCCATTTTGCCAAGTAGTTTTAATTTTATTTTTATTCATTTCCACTTTCTAAACTGAGATAATGTTGATAGTTACTATTTAATTTTGCTAAATTAGTGGCAGAAGTAGTAACTAAAATTTCTGTTACTTCTTGATAACCATCAGCTCTAATTTGCTGATTTTTTAAATCTTGCCACCAAGACTGCATTCGTTCAATGCTGTCACCGTAATATAAACCATAACGCAAATCACCAAGACGAAATTTAGTTTCTTCTAGCTCATCTTCGTTAAAAGTAATAGCATCATAATCGATCTCTGCGTAATAGTCAGTTCCAGCAGTAAGGCTCTCTTTAGTTATTAATTGAACTTGAATATTTTCTTGGCTATTGTCAATAGCAATTTTAATTTTTTCATCGTCTAAAAAGGTCAAAGCTAGATCATCGCTCATATCAATTTCCAAATTTCTAACTATTGTTTGAGCTTCACTCTCTATTTTGTTGAAATTGGTATATTGATCAAAAGAAACAGCGGCGCCGGCGCCCACAAAAATCAAACCGATCATCGCTAGCACAAAAATAATTTTGAAATTTGATTTTTGATTAAAAACAAAATTGTACATCATTAACAAAATTAAATAATTAATAATGCCGGCGCCAGTGATAGCTAAAACTAAGCCAAGGAAAAAATTGCCACAACTTAAAGCGCTGGCAGCAAAAGTATCGGCGAAAGCAAAAAACAAAAAACTACAAATAAAAGGTACAGCTACAAAAACCAAACCAATTTTAACAATTAAGATAATCAGCTTCGCTAATAAATAAAAGAAATTATACGAACTATGTTTAGCATCACGAATAATAATTTTATTACGTTTTTGCTCGATAAAAACTCGTTGCTCTTTATTTGTTTTTTTATTTTCTATTTCTTCCACCGGCACTTCTTTTGTTTTGCTTTTTGCTTGCACATCTTCCACGGTTACAAAATAATCCAAGTAACGAATTTTAAATAAATGAATGAGAACAATGGCGACAGTTGCCACTTGCAAAATTGCTAAAATAAAATTAAAACCCGCATGAATAATTCTGTTAGCAATATTTGGTAAAATTCCTGTTAAAGGGATGCCGATGCTATAAAGAGCCCACCTAATAACTGCCCAAGCAATCATCAAAACAATTAAATAAAAAGTCATTTCAAAAATGCATTGAATTTTTTCGCGCCAACGCATACTCCAAAACATATTGATACTATTAGTAATAAAATCCAAACACTCTTTTAAATAAAGATTTAAGTTTGATTTATTGTTGGCAGCAGACTTATTCCCGGTGGCATCATCATCCACTAGATCGTCTAAACTACAATCAAGAACGCGACATAGCTGCATAATTTTTTCCATTTCTGGATAGGAAGCACCAGCTTCCCATTTAGCTACAGCTTGTCGCGACACATTTAATTTTTGTTCTTGCGATAAGTTTTGCGCTTTGCGCAACTTTGGCAATTTATCACGTAATTTCATTTTATTTCTTGCTAACTAATTTTGTTGATGCTTTTTTGCTTTGTCAACTAAGCTATTGTAACTCGCAAATATGCGGTTGCGCTACCAACTTTAAGTTAGCATTTTGTATAATTTCGGTTGCAAATAAGCAAAAAAATCACAATTTTTGTATATTTAAACTGTTTATTGGCGTCATTATCAAAAATGAACAAACTATATCAGTTTATGATATAATCAAAAACGTTCTTCAAAAAAAAGGAGGGATGAAAAATTGGCGAAAGGTTTCTGGAAAGAACTGTTTGCTCGTTTCACTAAAACTAATCGACCAGAAGCACCGACTAAGTCTGCTGATCAAACCGCCAACATAAAGCCTGAGTACGTTTTCGTTTACCTAGAAGGTCATGGCCGAAGATTGGGCGTGCCAGCACTGGCACCGTTTGTGCAACGTCTTACCCAAGACTACTTCGCTCGCCAGGTAATAGCCAGCGGCCAGCCACTTGTCGCTCAACATTTGAGCTTGAGCATCAAAACGCTGGCTGAGCTAAAACGTTTACAAAGGGATTACGCGGCAGCAACTTTGGTTTTCTGGCTGGTCTGTGAAGGTGAGCAAACAACTATGGACAATGTTTTGTCTGTTCGAGAAATTCCGACAACTACACTGCAAGAGTTGCTGGACAGTCCGGAAATCGACGACAATACACTGCTTGGCCCGTTGGTCAAAAATCATCAATGAAGAACAAAAAGCCCCTGTCTACAAACAGGGGCGATTTATTTCTAAATTTAATTAACTGTTTCGTTTGCAACTGAAGTTGCCGGAGTTTCCAAAATATAATCTTCTTCTACGAAAACTGCTGCTGCGTCGCTAGCATTGTCAGCCGCCGTTGGCGTCGCCAGTTCTTCCAGCATCAAAGCGACAAAATTAAAATTATCGCTACTCCAAATCACTACTTCTTCTAAAGCGGCAGTTAAATTTTCTTGCTGCGCTTGCATTTTCTGTTCTTCTGCCATTGTTCGTACACCTAAAAATATTAAACATAAAAATAATAAACCAGTGACAATTGATAAAATTAAAAGCCAACTTCGAAGATTGTGATTAACTTCTTCCAAAGTCATTTTTTCGCTTTGATTTTTTTCGAGTTTGTCGTTTTCTAACATATGCGCTTTCTTTTTTTCCTTTAGTTTATTTTAAAAGGGAAAGTCATGCGCGCGTGACTTAAGAAAAACTTATCTTTGAACGGAAAAAGAGATAGGCCCAGAGTGCTGAAAGCACCCGGGGCCCGGGTTTGGCAAACGATACTTATTGGGCGGGACAATACAGATCCCAAATCTGAACAATCAGTTCGTCTCCCTTAGGGATGACAATGGCCGCGAAGCGACTGCCCTTAGTCAGAACGACTCGGGCGCCTTCCTCTCTGATATCGGTAGTAAACTTGGTCAGATTGGCGCGAACTTTTGCTAAATGCCATTTTGTCAAGTATTATAGGATACTATAATAAAGCTATAAATAGATGCTAATTTGACAAAGTATAAAATAACCATTATCATTAAAACATATGACAAAAAATAAAAACTCTGCCAGCACTGGCTTGACGGTCGTAGCGGCAATCGCAGTGATTGCTCTCCTTTTCAGTTTGATTAATCTTAATCACTGCCGAAAACAACTTGCAACTCCTAAAGTGGTCGAAAATCCTAGTGTGACTTACGAAATTGAAGGTGTGCCAACCACGATGAAAGATGGCATGTCGAAAGTGGCAATTCCAGATACGCCAATGTCGACGGTGACAACTTATTTTGGCCAAACCAGTGGTGATTTTGATGGCAACGAATCCACCGATACTGCTCGCATTCTGGTTCAAGAAAACGGCGGCTCTGGTACTGCTTATTATCTAGTTGTGGATCTGACCACGGCAAACGGTATTGTTGGCACTCCTGGAGTTTTCTTAGGAGACAGAATTCTTATCGATGCGCTCTGGACAGAAGATAACGAAATCAGCATCGTTTTCCGCGAACATGGAGAAAATCAGGCAATGTATGAAATGCCAGAGGTGTCAGTAGAAAAGAATTTTACTGTTGTTGATGGAGCTTTACAAGAAGTAAAAGCGACAGAATAAAATTTTTAAAAAACATTGAAGCCCCCATTAAAAATGGGGGCTTTTTATATCTGCGCCTGTTTTTCCGACTTTTACTCTTATAATAAGGCTCAACTTAAGCTCTTTGCCAATTTGAATGGAGGATGATAAGAGGTGTTTAAATTCAGGTGTCCCTGGCTTAAACGCGGTCGAAAAATAACCTTGGAAGAAACTCTACCAACTATCAATCGGTGCGTGATTTACTTCAGCACACAAGACGAGATTTGGGGCGAAGAAACGCTGCGCTCTATTGTGCACTTAGTCGATCACAATATGAGAGATTTTTTCGACCAACAAGCGTATCTAGAAGAACGAGCAGTTTTTCAGGTCGGCTTTCTCAGTGTGCAAGCTGTGAACAAGAACTCGGTTCTGGAAATGCAGCGCCGTTGTCCACAGGCGCAGTTTTTCTACTGGCTAGTCCATGAGGATAAAACTGCGCGTGTCCACGAAATTTCTCTGCGAGAAATTTCGCCGGCTCTCGTCAACCAGTTGCTGAATGATCCGAAGATTGATGGCGAAACGTTGCTTGGACCTCTAATCAGGGAAAAAATTAAATAAGCAAAAAGTTTAAGTTAAACTGGCTCCGCCGATAGGCGGAGCCAAATTCTTTGCATGATTGAGATAATTTTTTCCGACTAAACTATTACCTATGATTAAAAATCAACGTACAACTGCTATTATTGTTGCCGCCGGTTCAGGAGTTCGCTTTGGTCAAGACAAAATGTTAATTGAGCTAAACGGTAAAACTGTTTTTGCGAGAAGCGTGAGCGCTTTTTTGCTACCTTTCATCGATGAAATAATTATAGTTTGCCAGGCAAAAAAGCGCCCTATCTACGAAGACATTTTGCGCCAAAGCAGCATTCAAGATCCTCGTCTTAAGTTTATAGCCGGCGGCGATGAACGTTGGCAATCTTCGCTCAAAGGAATTCAGGCCGCAACGGGCGAACTAGTAGCGATCCACGATGGAGCGCGGCCGCTGATCAAAGCAGAATTAATCGAAAAAAGTTTTTTCGCGGCCGCCCAAGCAGGCGCCGCCTTGGTGGCGGCGCCTGCCACCGATAGCATCAAACTCGTTGATGAAAAATTAGCAAACTTTGATGCTATCGATCGTCAAAAAATTTGGTTAGCTCAAACACCGCAAACTTTTAAAAAAGACCTCATTTTGGCCGCCTATGCGGCGGCGCAAGCAAGCGGTTATCAGCAAATGACGGATGAAAGCGAACTGGTAACCAAATTTTTGCACCAAAAAGTTACTGTTGTAAAAAGCGACAGCACCAATTTAAAAATCACTTACCCTTTTGACTTGCAAGTTGCAGAAATCCTTTCCCGCATGCTATAATGAAAACGTGAAAAAAATTACGATTCTTTTTTTAATTTTTGCCTGTTTACCAATTTTTAGCCTATCGATATCAGCTAATGTTTGTGATGATACCGCGTGTTCTTATGCAAATTTTACCTGTCCAAGTAATGTAGTTGACGAAAGCACTGGTTTGAGCTTAATTACCAAAATAGATCCTGAACGAGGGAAAAGTGCCTGTGAAAAAGCAAACAATGACGAGAAAAAAGAGTATAAACAAATTTGTTGGAAAGAGTGCAAAAGTGAATCTGGAAGATCAACTTATTATTCTTGCTGTCGTGAATTAAGCGCTAGAGAAAAATGTGATAAAAAAATATACAATTATAGTGTCCAGAGTGGAACACATAAGATTTACGCCGCAAGGCTATTCCCAGTTGGGGATACGTCTAGTTGTCACACTATTTTCGGGACTGTCATTGGCAATGATAAAACTGGAGTTTGTTGCGACTACAATCTTTTTGACGGAAACGATGAGCCGACGAACGTAGATTTAGGTAGTTTATATACGAATATGGCTCAACGTTGCAGCGCTTTAAGCAGAGAAGGTTATGCTGCTTATATGCAGGCAGGTAAAATTAGCGATCTAAAATGCAAAAGAGATGGCTATAATGTTGCTTGGTACGCAAGTAAATATCTAACCCAGGCTTTCGGTACAGATGCTTATCTTTGTTGCGTTAGCAAAGATAAGGCGTTTGAAGAAGATTATCCTTGTACAGATACGGCAACAGTTTTAGTTTCGTGGGGAGAAAGATTGCCGATAGAATATAAAACAACAGAAAAGCGTGTTAATGACGAATATTGGTGTGATACTAACTATAGTTTAGTCTCATCCAATGATAGTTTCGGTTGCTGCAAATGGTCATCTACAGAAGGCACGGAAATCCCAGGATTAGAAATCGATCTCGAAGCAGTTGATCAACTCCAAAGCGGAGCGCTCGATAATATCAATCCCCTCAATAATTCTCAATATTTCAGCTCTGCTGAGAATCGTACCCCAGGAGGAATTATTAATCGTGCTATGACCACCGTTGTCTTTCCTATTGCCGGAATTGCTTTATTCTTATTAATCCTTTGGGGAGGTTTCCAAATCATCCAAGCTTCTCTCACAGGTAAACAAAACTATATAGATTTAGGTAAACAACGGATTACAGCTGCAGTTATTGGCTTTATCCTTCTCTTTGCTGTCTATTGGATCTGGCAATTAGTAACTACCATTTTGGGGATTGGCTAAACAGTTTTCCTCAAGTAAACCTGGCTGGCGTGGCTTGACAAAAAGCCCCATATCTGGTATAATAACCCCATCTGAGAAGTTCAACAACTTATCAATTTGAAAAATCATGAGCACTTATTTATTATCACTCTTAAATTTTCAACGAAATAGGATTTCGTGTTTTTTGCGCCGAACTGGCGTTTGATATTTTGACCAAACTTCTCTCCAATTAATTAGTTAAAGGAGAATATGGCATTTTTTAATAATTTATCCACCCTTTTTGCGGTGAAAAATAGTGCCGCGGCACAGAAGCCTAAATTTAATCAGCCACCAAAGTCTGATAATAAGCCGGCTAAACCTGGTAAGGTTTTGCATCAAGTTCAAAATGATAAGCTTGCCAAGCAAAAACCAGCGGTACAAATCAATACAAAATCTTTGGCAGAATTAGAAAACCTCAAACGCGAAGCCCAAGCTCAAGCAAAAGAAATTGTGGTGGAAGCGAAAAGCGAGGCTTTGACTTTGCGGTCCAACGCGGAGAAGCAAGCGCAACAAATCTTGCGCCAAGCGGAAGAACAACAACACACTTTGACAGTGAAACTCGACCGCATTGACGCGCGCTTGTCGCAAATGGATCAGAAAGAAGAATATTTAGAAAAAGAGAAGCAAAAGCTGCGCGATTTACAAGCGCAAGTGGAAGAAACTAAACAAAAAGTTTTGGCTCGTTTGGAAGAGCTCGCTGGAATGACTAAAGATGAAGCGCAAGCTTATTTACTTGATCAAACCAAAAAACGAGCTGTTCACGATATGGCCGCCATTATCCGTCAAACGGAAGAAGAAACTAAAGCTGAAGCTGATGCTAAAGCGAAAGAGATTCTTATCGAAGCGATGAAATACGGTGCCACTGATTATGTCCCTGAATACACAATGTCTGTGGTCACTTTGCCGAGCGAAGATGCAAAAGGCAAAATCATTGGTAAAAGCGGGCGCAATATTCATGCTTTCGAGCGAGTAACTGGGGTTGATGTCGATTTAGATGTTTCACCAACAGAAGTAAAACTTTCTTGTTTTGATCCAGTGCGTCGCGAGATTGCTCGTTTGTCTTTGGAAAAGTTAATCAAAGATGGCAGAGTCCAGCCGGCACGGATTGAAGAAATCGTGGCTAAAACGAGTAAAGAAATTGATAAAGTGATGTTTGAAGAAGGCAAGAACTTGTGTCATCAACTTGGAGTTTACAATTTGCCAAACGAGCTGATGCAAATTTTGGGCCGCTACAAATATCGTTTTTCTTACGGTCAAAATTTAATCGCTCACACTTTGGAAGTGACGAAAATCGGTACAAAAATTGCCCATGAAATGGGTCTCAACGTTAATGTGGTTAAACTTGGTTGTTTATTGCATGATATCGGTAAAGTTTCCGATGAAGTTAATGACAGTCACGTTGAATTAGGCGTGAAAATCGCCAAACGTTTCAATATGCCGCAACCGGTAATTGACGCTATTGCTCAACATCACGAAGACATTCCGTTCAGTGGGCCAGAGCAAGTGGCCGTTTATATGGCTGACGCAATTTCTGGTGCTCGTCCTGGTGCTCGTTACGAAAACTATGATGAATACGTGCAGCGTCTACAAAAATTGGAAGAAATTGCTAATGCTTATCCAGAAGTGGCTAAGTCTTATGCTATTCAGGCTGGTCGGGAAATAAGAGTAATCTTAGAACCTGCTAGTTCCAAAGACGACGATGTAACCGTTTTAAGTAATAAGATTCGCGACGAAATTAAAGAAAAACTTACTTATCCAGGAACAGTAACTGTGACGGTGATTCGCGAAACCCGCGGTCAAGCAATTGCTAAGTAAATTTGGCTATTTAGCCAGTAAAATATAAACATATGTTAACAATACAAATAATTTTAGGAGTTATTATTATCGCTTGCATTCTTCTGCAAACTCAAGACGCGGGCTTGGGTTTGTGGGGTGGTGGTGGCGAAAATTACAGCACCAAGCGCGGTTTGGAAAAAGTAATTTTTTATGTTACGATTATTGCCGTCGCTGGTTTTGTCTTTTTGTCTTTGTTGTCACTAGCGACATCATAATCAATGAGAAAACTTTACTGGTATATTTCCGCTTATTTGCGTAAACATGGCTGGCAATTTTTGCTAGCTTTGCTTGGCGGGATAGCGATTTTTTCTTTTTTAGTGCCTTGGTTGATTCGGACTATTACGCGTCAATCGACTTATTACATTGGTATTGTGGGCGAATATCAGCTTTACAATTTGCCGGAATTAGTGAAAGAACAACTGAGTCCCGGTTTAATGGCGATTGACGACGATGGCAGTTTTATTCCAGATTTAGCAGAAAAAGTCATCATCGAAAACGATGGCCAACGTTATCGCATTATTTTGCCAGAAAATTTATTTTGGCAAAATGGGCAACGCTTCGCCACCACCGATTTTAATTATCAACTTAAAGATGTTACGGTTACCAAAACGCAGACAGAAGTAATTTATGATTTGCCGGCACCGTATGCTTCCTTTCCGCAATATTTAGTCGAGCCAATTTTATTACCCAGCACTGTTGGCTGGAGTAAATTTTTTCAGGAAGATACGCTCGTTGGTTTAAACAATGTGGAAATTAGCAAAATTCAATATACAGATCGCAATAAAAACAATATTAAAGAAATTGTTTTGGATGATTTAACAGAAAAAAAACGTTATGTTTATCGTTTTTATTTTACACAAGATCAAGCTGTAGAAGCTTTTAAGCTTGGAGAAATCGATTATCTTTTTGATGTTACTAATGCGGAAGAAATCGCCGGTTGGTCCAATGTGGCAATTAATGAACGTGAAAATGAGGATCAGTACTTGGCAGTTTTTTTCAATAGTAATGATCCGTTAATGACGAAGAACCTTCGTCTTGCTCTTAGTTATGCTATTAATAAAGAATATGGCGGTTTGAAAAGAGCTCTAGGGCCGATTTCTGAATCATCTTGGGCTTTCTTGAAAGGAGTAAAGCCGTATGACCAGAATTATCAAACAGCGGTGGAACGTTTATCGGATGAACTACCTGGTGAACCAATTGAATTAGAACTAGTTTCCACTAGTAGTTATTACGAAATCGCTCAAAATATTAAACGCGATTGGGAAGAATTAGGCGAACGCGCCGCCACAGCTTGTTTGGAAGATAAGGATATTAAAGATAAAAAACCTTGTGAATATTTACGTTTAAAGGTGAAATTGCAAATTCAAAATTTTCCAGACTTAAATAATTTTCAGACTTTATTGGTGGGGCAAGAAGTGTCTTTGGATCCAGATCAATATTCGCTATGGCATTCCGGTTTAGCTACCAATTTCACCAGTTATAAAAATACCAAGGTTGATAGTTTATTAGAAAAAGGTCGACAAACACTTGATCAAAAAGAACGTTTAACCATTTATCAAGAATTTCAGCAAACACTTTTGGAAGATCCGCCAGCGGTCTTCTTATGGTATTTGCGTAGCTCCGACTTAGTGCGTAAGTAAATGACCGATGGCGTAGCGATTTTGGTGATTAAAATCTTTGACAATTTGCCAATCATAAGCAGCGAACTCAACAAAATCGCTTA